>JALSQY010000234.1 GCA_026985035.1 Methylothermaceae bacterium | reverse complement strand
GGTGATTGGATTTGTCAACGGTGACGGGGAAGCCAAGGTTCAGTAAAATAACCTGTTTTGCAAGGCCGGGTTTCAGTATGGCCATAACTCTTTTTTCATGACCAAATATATTTTTATTACAGGCGGGGTTGTCTCTTCCCTGGGCAAGGGAATTGCTTCGTCTTCTCTAGCGGCCATTCTGGAAGCTAGGGGATTGAAGGTTACCTTGACCAAACTGGATCCTTATATCAACGTCGATCCCGGTACCATGAGCCCGTTTCAGCATGGCGAGGTATTTGTGACTGAAGATGGCGCCGAAACCGACTTGGATTTGGGGCATTACGAGCGTTTTGTACGCACCACCATGCACCGGGAAAATAATTGGACCACTGGCCGGATTTACGAAAACGTCATTCACAAGGAGCGCCGGGGCGATTACCTGGGAGCCACCGTCCAGGTCATTCCCCATATCACCGATGAGATTAAGCGAGCAATCACCGAGAGCGCGCAGGGTTATGACGTTGCCCTCATAGAAATCGGTGGTACAGTGGGCGATATTGAATCCTTGCCTTTTTTGGAGGCCATACGCCAGCTTGGCGTGGAATTGGGCCATGACCGGGCGGTTTTCATTCATTTGACTTTGGTGCCTTACATTGCTTCTGCCGGTGAACTGAAGACAAAACCCACACAGCATTCGGTAAAGGAGCTGCGGGCGATTGGTATTCAACCGGATGTGTTGTTATGCCGTTCGGAAAAAGGGCTTCCCAAGTCCGAAAGACGCAAAATTGCTTTATTTACCAACGTGGCCGAGGAAGCAGTGATTTCCGCGGTGGATGCGGATTCCATTTACCGGATTCCGCTGTTGCTGCACGAACAGAAACTGGATGAAATCGTTTTGCGGAAACTGCATTTATCCGCCTCCCCGGCTGATTTGAGCGAGTGGGAGCAAGTGGTCAAGGCCCTTGAGAATCCCGAGAGTAAAGTGGTTGTCACCATTGTCGGTAAATATGTGGAACATACCGATGCTTATAAATCGCTGCATGAGGCACTGGTCCATGCGGGCATCCAGACGAGGACCAAAGTGGTGATCCGCTATGTGGATTCGGAGGATGTGGAGAGCGGAGGGACCGCTTGCCTGCAGGGCAGCGACGCAATTTTGGTCCCAGGGGGGTTCGGCCAGCGCGGTGTGGAGGGGAAAATTGCCACGGTGCGCTTTGCCAGAGAGCAGAAAATTCCTTATTTGGGGATTTGTCTGGGTATGCAGGTGGCGGTGATTGAATATGCCCGCCACCAGGCTAATTTAACCGGCGCCCATAGTACGGAATTCGATCCGGAAACGCCCCATCCCGTGATTGCCCTCATTACCGAGTGGCAAGACAGCACAGGAAGAATCGAAAGACGGGATGCCACTATGGACCTGGGAGGCACCATGCGCTTGGGCGCCCAATCATGCCGCTTGACGCCAGGCAGTTTGGCGCATCGGCTTTATGGCCAAGATGTCATCAAGGAACGCCACCGTCACCGCTACGAATTTAACGAGTGTTATCGTGAGCCCTTGGAGCAGGCAGGCTTGCAAATTTCCGGCGTTTCCGTGGATGGGCAGTTGGTGGAAATTGTCGAAATTCCGGATCATCCCTGGTTTTTGGGGTGCCAGTTCCATCCTGAATTTAGCTCCACCCCCCGGCGAGGTCATCCCCTATTTGCCGGGTTCATTCAAGCGGCCTTATCTCATCAATCCAACCACCAGCAGGAAACTGTATGAAGCTTTGTGGATTTGAAGCAGGCCTTCAGCGGCCGATTTTTCTGATTGCCGGCCCCTGTGTGATTGAAAGCGAGCAATTGGCATTGGATACTGCCGGCGCGCTCAAGGAAATCACTGGCAAGTTGGGAATTGCCTTTATCTATAAATCATCCTTTGACAAAGCTAATCGCTCTTCCCTGGAAAGCTTCCGTGGACTGGGTTTTGAGCGGGGCTTGCAGATACTGGCCAAGGTTAAAGACAGCATCGGTGTGCCAGTGTTGACTGACGTGCACGAATACACTCCCCTGGAAGAAGTCGCTTCCGTGGTGGATGTGCTACAGACGCCGGCTTTTCTGTGCCGCCAGACGGATTTTATCCAGAATGTGGCGCGCCAGGGCTTGCCGGTCAACATTAAAAAAGGCCAGTTTCTTGCTCCTTGGGATATGAAGCACGTAGTGGTCAAAGCCAAAGCCACGGGTAATGAAGCTATCATGGTCTGCGAAAGAGGGTACACTTTCGGTTACAACAACCTGGTGGTGGATATGCGGTCCTTGGCGGTCATGCGCGAAACCGGCTGTCCCGTCGTTTTCGATGCCACCCATTCGGTGCAACTGCCCGGCGGCCAAGGTAATGCTTCCGGAGGGCAGCGGGAATTTATTCCCACCTTGGCGCGGGCGGCGGTGGGTGCTGGGGTGGCCGGGATATTCATGGAAACCCATCCCGACCCGGCCAAGGCATTGAGCGATGGTCCCAATGCCTGGCCGCTGTCTCGCATGGAAGCATTGCTTGAATCTTTGCTGGCTTTGGATGAAGTGGTTAAATCCCAGCCATTAATCGAATTATCGCTATAAAAACTTACTTCTGAGAGGAAATCATGGCAAAAATAGTAGAAATCCACGCTCGGGAAATTCTGGACTCTAGGGGGAATCCCACGGTTGAGGCCGAGGTTAAGCTTGCTTCCGGGATAATCGGCTGCGCAAAAGTGCCTTCGGGGGCTTCCACCGGTGCCCGAGAGGCGGTGGAACTAAGGGACGGTGACCCCAAGCGTTATCTGGGGAAAGGGGTACTCAAGGCAGTTGCCAACGTCAACGGCGAAATCCGGGAAGCCTTGATGGGCATGGATGCGGCCAAACAAAAGGAACTGGATGCCAAGATGATCGAGTTGGACGGTTCTGACAATAAAGGCCGATTGGGCGCCAATGCGATTTTGGCGGTTTCTCTGGCCGCCGCCCATGCCGCGGCGCAGGATGGGAATGTGCCTTTGTATGTGTATTTAAGGAATACAGAGCAATGGAAGTTGCCGGTGCCGATGATGAATATCATCAACGGGGGTGCCCATGCTGACAATAATGTGGATTTTCAGGAATTTATGATTCTACCCATCGGGGCGCCAACGTTTAGGGAAGCGATTCGCTATGGAGCCGAAGTTTTTCATAATCTCAAGGAAGTCCTCAAACAACGGGGCCTGAATACGGCGGTGGGAGACGAAGGTGGATTTGCGCCTAATCTGGCTTCCAATGAGGAAGCGCTTCAAGTGATCATAGAGGCGATCGAAAAAGCCGGTTATAGGCCGGGAGAAGATATCGCCTTGGGGTTGGACGTGGCCAGTTCCGAATTCTTTAACAGCGGCGAATATGTATTGGCTTCGGAAAACCAGCGTTATGATTCGGCCGGTTTTGCCGATTACCTGGTGGACTGGGTGACTCGTTATCCCATCATTTCCATTGAAGACGGCATGGACGAAAACGATTGGGATGGCTGGAAGCTTTTGACCGATAAACTGGGCGGCCAGGTTCAGCTAGTGGGCGACGATTTATTCGTGACCAATCCCGCGATCTTGCAAGAAGGCATTGATAAAAATATCGCCAATTCCATTCTCATCAAAGTGAACCAAATCGGTACGTTGTCGGAAACGCTGGATGCGGTGCAATTGGCCCACAATGCAGACTATAGCGCCGTCATTTCCCATCGCTCCGGGGAAACCGAAGATGTTACCATTGCCGATTTGGCGGTAGCGTGGGGGACCGGGCAGATCAAGACGGGCTCGTTGAGCCGCTCGGACCGTATTGCCAAATACAACCGTCTGCTGAAGATTGAGGAAATGTTGGGTGATGATGCGCTGTATCCAGGCCGGGATGCCTTCAAGCACCTCAAATAAATCCGCGTGGGAGAGTGCAGGGAGAGGCGCCTATATTCATGGGGTTTAAAATTATTGTTGTCTTGTTGACGGTCATGGTATTGGCTCTGCAATACCGTTTGTGGTTCGGCAACGGTGGCTTTGCCGAATACCGGGCCCTGAAAAGACAGCAACAGGCATTGGAAGCGCAGGTCGGCAAAAAAACGGAACGCAACGAAGCCCTTTACGCCGAGGTCCGGGATTTGAAAAGCGGCCTGGCCGCTATCGAAGAACGGGCCCGGCGGGACCTGGGGATGATCAAGGAAGGAGAACACTTTTTCATGGTGGTCAGAAAGCCGTGACACTTCAGCAAAATTATTGGGCAGTGGTGCCGGCGGCCGGCGTCGGCAAGCGCATGGGCGCGGAGATACCAAAGCAATATCTGGAAATTTCAGGTAAGCCCGTGCTGCAGCACACTCTGGAACGATTGCTGGCTTTTCCTCTTTTGCAGAAGATTGTAGTGGCATTATCGCCCACGGACCCCTACTGGCCGGAACTGCCTGTTTCTTCTGATCCTCGAATCGCCGTTGTCGCGGGGGGCAGGGAAAGAGCGGATTCCGTCCTGGCTGGGTTGCTCGGATTGGCTGGTATCGCCGCGGATGGGGATTGGGTGCTGGTTCATGATGCGGCGCGGCCTTGCCTCCGGGAATCGGATTTGCACACCCTTGTGAAAACGCTGGCAAAAGATGCCGTAGGCGGCATCTTGGCCCTGCCCAGTCACGATACCTTGAAAAAAGTCGAGGCCGGGAAAATCGTCCAAACCCTCAATCGAAGTGCTATTTGGCGGGCCTTGACGCCGCAAATGTTCCGTTACCAGTTGCTGAGGGATGCTTTGTCCCAGGCGCTCGAACGAGGCATTGAGATCACCGACGAAGCCAGCGCTGTCGAAGCCTGTGGATTTACTCCCAAGGTTGTCGAAGGACGCTCGGACAATATCAAAATCACCCGGCCGGAAGATTTGGCGTTGGCGGCGTTTTTTTTGGAGCATCCATAGATGGGTTATCGAATTGGCCAAGGTTATGACGCCCACCGATTTCAGGCCGGAGATCATATCATCCTGGGAGGCGTGAGAATCGATTTTGACAAGGGGATGGCGGCTCATTCCGACGGTGACGTGGCCCTCCATGCCTTGTGTGATGCGCTGCTGGGGGCGGCGGCGCTGGGAGATATCGGCAAACACTTTCCTGATACCGATCCCGAACTCAAAGGTGTCGATAGCCGTCTGTTGTTGCGTCAAGTCAAGAAGTTATTGGCTGCCAATGGGTTTGTACCGGTCAATGTGGATTTGACCATTGTTGCCCAGGCACCCCGGTTGGCACCGTATATCCCTGTCATGCGCGGCAATATTGCCGAAGACCTGGGATTGTCTGCTGAGTGCGTCAACGTCAAGGCGACCACCACCGAAAAAATGGGTTTTGAAGGGCGGGGAGAAGGGATTTCCGCCCAGGCGGTGGCGCTGCTGAAATCGGCCGGCGGGTGAATGTCCCCCAAAACATCATGGCACGATGGCCTTATGCCTATGGTGTGCCCGACGCCCGGGGATCTATCAAGGCGATGCCTGAAGATTTCGTGGTGGAAGAAATCCTCGGTTTCGAGCCTTCCGGGGAAGGGGAGCACTTGTTTTGTTGGGTGAAGAAGACCGGTGAAAATACCGAAACCGTGGCCAAGCAACTGGCTCATTTGGCAGGAATTCCACGAAAGGGGGTTGGCTGGGCCGGTTTAAAGGACCGCCAGGCTGTGACAAGACAGTGGTTTAGTTTGCATTTGCCGGGCAAGGAGAATGTGAATTGGCGGCAGTGGCACAGTGCGGGTTTTTCTGTCTTGAAGGCGGTTCGTCATCACCGTAAACTCAAAAAGGGGGCGCTCAAGGGGAATCGTTTTTGGCTGCGTGTGCGGCAAATCACTGGCAATCGTGACAGAGTGGAAAGCCGGCTTTGCCAATTGGCCGAGCAAGGCATCCCCAATTATTTTGGTCCTCAGCGTTTCGGGCGGGAGGGGGACAATGTAAAAAACGCCTTGGCTTGGTGGCAAGGTGAACTTGCTGTCAAAAGCCGGCATCTTCAAGGTATCTATCTTTCTGCAGCGCGGGCTTGGTTGTTCAATCAAGTATTGGCGAGCCGCATTACTTATGATGTGTGGAATCGGCCTTTGAAAGGGGATTTGTTGATGTTCGATGGCGGCGGTGCTTTTTTCCGGGTGGATAAAGTGGATGAGGATATCTCCCTGCGTGTGCAGTGCATGCAGGTGCATCCCTCAGGGCCGTTGTGGGGGATTGGTAAGGATAAGCCTGATGACGAGGCGGGGGAGATTGAATTACAGACAATTATGGCCTATCCCCAGCTTGCCCGGGGTTTAGAAGAACACCGGGTTAAATTATCCCGCCGTCCCTTGCGGGCTAAGCTCCAGAATCTTGTATGGGAGTGGCAGGGAAAAGATCTGCAATTGGCTTTTTCTCTGCCATCAGGATGCTATGCGACGGCCGTACTGCGGGAATTGGTGAATGATGTATAAACGAATAAGGAAGACGAATTAATGGAGTGTATCCACGCCTTTTGGTTGGCACTGTTGCAGGGGTTGACCGAATTTCTACCCATCTCCAGTTCCGCTCATTTGATTTTGGTGCCGGTTTTATTGGGTTGGCAGGATCAAGGGTTGGCCTTCGATATCGCTGTGCACGTGGGCACATTGCTGGCGGTGGTGGCGTTTTTTCGTAAAGATTTGTTAGTGATTGTCCGTGACTGGTACTGGTCTTTGGCTGGCAAGGGAGTGAGTCATAATGCGGTCTTGGGCTGGGGGGTGATTATTGGCACGGTGCCGGTAGGCATTGTGGGGTTATTGGCCAAGGAATGGATCGAGACGGTTTTGAGGTCGCCGTTGGTAATTGCGGTTGCCACCATCGTTTTTGGATTGTTGTTGTGGGTGGCGGAAAAATGGGGCAAAAGAAATCGGGGCATCGATCAGTTGACGATGTGGGATGCTTTGATTGTCGGGATATTTCAGGCGGTTGCCTTGATTCCAGGCACCTCCCGCTCAGGCATTACCATCACCGGCGGGCTGTTTTTAGGTTTGGATGGTAAAAGCGCGGCGCGGTTTTCTTTTTTATTGTCCATACCAGTGATTTTCTTGGCGGGTACCCTGGAAACGTTGGATTTGATCCAAGCTGGCCAGTCAGTAGATTGGTACGCGCTGTTATTGGGGACAGCGGTTTCTGGTTTAAGCGCCTATGGTTGCATCAGCTGGTTTATGAAACTGCTGGATTGGCTTGGTATGTGGCCGTTTGTGGTCTACCGGCTGTTTTTGGGAAGCCTGTTGTTGTATATGTTCTGGCCTAGCAGTACATAAGCCGCCCCACTGCCGCCGTGTTTGGGCTTGGCGCTACAAAATGCAATGACTTCAGGAAAACCAGGAAGCCAGCGATTTAATTGATTTTTCAATACCGGCTTGAATCTTTCCGACCGCCACCCCTTGCCGTGAATGATCAAGGCGCATTGGATGCGATCTTCCCGGCAATGCGCCAGGAATTGCTGCAAGATCAAGCGGGCTTCGGAGACTGTATGGCCGTGAAGATCCAGTTCTGCCTGGGGCAGAATGTCACCCCGGCGGAGTTTTTTTAGCAGGCGCGGATCGACCCCTTTACGGAGAAAGGATAATGGATCGCCAATGGCCAAATCCTCGCCTGAGACATTGCTTTCCTTGGCGGGGAGGGGGTTTTTTCCCGTTGGCCTTTTTTGGGGGCGTGGTTGAGCGGTAATTTTCATTGGTTGTTGAGATAGCGGCTTGGCGCCTGCTACCGCCCGGCGAAACAAGTCTTTGTCGTCATCGTCTATGGTCATGTGCCCAATACCCGAATGCCAAATTTCCGGAGCATGCCGGTTAACTTGATCAACGGCAGGCCGATCAATGCCGTGGGATCGGAACTTTCGATCCGTTCAAACAAGGCGATTCCGAGCCCTTCAGCCTTGAAGGCACCGACACAGTCATAGGGTTGTTCCCGGCGAAGATAATCTTCTATCTCCGCATCGGAAAGGGGACGAAAAAACACCTTGCAGACTTCGGCGTCGGTGATTTTCCGGCCGCTTCTAGCATTCAAAAGGCAAACCCCGGTATAGAATGTCATGCAATGACCAGATGCCGCATGCAGCTGGGTGCGGGCGGATTCGAAATCAGCGGGCTTTTGTAGCTTTCGTCCTCCCAGGAGCGCTACTTGGTCGGCGCCGATAATCAGGCTTTCGGGAAATTGGTTAACCAATGCCTGAGCTTTGGCAGCCGCGAGACGCATGGCCAGGTGTTCCGGAGATTCATTGAAGCGTTGGCTTTCGTCAATTTGCGGGTCACAGCTGTGGAAAGTTAATTGCAGTTGTTCAAGCAATGCTTTCCGGTAAGGAGAACCAGAAGCTAAAATCAAAGAAGTGGTTGAGTGACTCATATCGGCATCAAAAATAATGTTTTAATTTCATAATATTTTGACAGGTTTTGCTCAAAATCGATATCATTTCTCAATTATGCCGATGCGATTACCCGATTTGATTGATCCTTTGTACTGTGTGGACAAGGGGAGGCGTTGGCGGGGCAAGATTTCTTTGGCCCGCATGACTAGATTGGCAACAATGATTGTCAATCCCGAGGCAAGCGCAATGATTGATTTGACTTTTTTCAGGGAAGGAAGAGTTGCGGCAGTGACTGGATCGGTTCAGGCCACTTTGGTATTAACCTGCCAACGTTGCCTTGAGCCGGTGTTGATATCAGTGGATCAACCTATTCAACTAGGGGTGGTTACTTCTATAGAAGAAGGTGAAGCACTGCCGGAACCTTATGAACCGTTGTTGCTTGAGGAAGAGCAAATTCGATTGGGCTCTATCGTCGAAGACGAACTGATCCTGGCCATTCCCGATGTGCCCAGGCATGATGATTGTCGTATGCTTAAGGTTGAGGCCGGCTCTGAGGAGAAAGATCGTCAGGACAATCCTTTTACCGTGTTGGCAAACTGGAAAAGTAAACATTAAATTTAGATTAAGTTAGGAGCAATATTTCCCATGGCGGTACAACAGAATCGTAAAACCCGTTCCAAACGCGGCATGCGCCGCGCTCATGATGCTTTGAAATCCCCTGCGTTGTCTCAAGACCCATTAACTGGAGAAGCTCACCTGCGTCACCATGTCAGCCCGGAGGGTTATTATCGCGGCAGGCAGGTGATTGAAATCAAAGAAGAAGAAATGGAAGAAGAGTAACCATAGTTCCGCTTTCTTCACGGGGGTGTGGCAGGAGAGTAGAGTGTCAGTATTTGTCAATCACAGGAACCTTGAATGAGCAGGCAGGCTCCAGTTGTGGCCTTGGATGCCATGGGTGGTGACCATGGTCCGGAAGTGACGGTGCCCGCAGCACTGGATTGTCTGCGGGAATTTCCCGATCTGCGTTTGATCCTGGTTGGCCAGCAGGAAGTCTTATCCGACCATCTCGGGCAGTACGAAAGTTCCCATAAGAATCGGCTGCGCATTCATCATGCTTCCCAGGTGGTAGCCATGGATGATTTGCCCTCCAAGGCGATGCGGAACAAGAAAGACTCTTCCATGCGGGTAGCCCTGAACCTGGTAGAGAAAGGCGAGGCTGATGCTTGTGTGAGCGCCGGAAATACCGGTGCGCTGATGGCTACGGCCCGGTTTGTGTTGAAAACCATTCCGGGAATTGATCGCCCTGCCATCATTGTGGCGCTGCCTTCTGTTCATGGCCATACGCATATTTTGGATATGGGCGCGAATGTGGACTGTAGCGCCGAGCATTTGTTTCAGTTCGCGGTGATGGGCTATGAATTGGTGCGGGCAGTGAAAAATCTGAAATCGCCCAGGGTAGGTCTGCTCAATATCGGCGAAGAGGAGATTAAAGGCAACGAGCAAGTCAAACAGGCAGCCAAATTACTCTCCAACTCCTATTTGAATTTTATTGGGTATGTCGAAGGCGACGATGTTTTTACCGGAGAGGTGGATATCGTTGTCACCGACGGGTTTGTGGGCAATGTGTCCCTGAAAACCACGGAAGGTCTCGCCCGGATGCTTGGGCAGGCGCTCAAGGATGCTTTCAATCAAAACCTTTATGCAAAATTGGTTGGCTTGATGGCCTTGCCTGTCCTTAAATCTTTCAAAAAGCGGTTCGACCCCCGCCAATACAATGGCGCCACCTTGTTGGGACTACGGGGGATAGTCATCAAAAGCCACGGCAACGCTGACCGCTATGCCTTTGCCAATGCCATCAAAATGGCGATGCTGGAAATTGACAAGGGTGTTCCAGAACATATTGGAGAGCGTGTCGCCACCATTTTTGCCAATAGGAAAAGCGCGTGACTCACTATGCCCGCATTGCTGGCACGGGCGGGTATTTACCAGCCATCGTGCGTACCAATGATGAAATAGCACTGCATGTCGATACTTCCGATAGCTGGATACGAGAGCGGACAGGCATCCGGGAGCGCCGTATTGCCAGTCCAGAAGAAACCGCATCCAGTATGGGGGAGATAGCGGCACTTCAGGCAATCGAGGCGGCTGGCTGGATGCCGGATATGATTGATTTGATTATCATGGCTACCAGTACCCCCGACCGGGTTTTCCCCAGCGCGGCTTGCCTTTTGCAAAGGCGATTGGGCATCAAGGAGTGCGCTGCATTTGATGTCCAAGCCGCCTGTTCCGGATTTATTTATGCCTTGAGTATTGCCGATCAGTTCATTCGTTCTGGAAAGTCCAAACGGGTATTGATTGTAGGCAGTGAAATCAATTCTCGTCTGGTGGACTGGAATGACCGCTCGACTTGCATTTTGTTTGGTGATGGTGCCGGTGCGGTGGTTCTGGAGGCATCCGAAGAAACGGGTATTCTATCTACCCATATCCATGCCGACGGCCGCTACAGCGAACTTTTATACTTGCCCAATCCTGAAACCGGTATTCATGGAGAGCCTGCTTGGGTAAAAATGCAAGGCAACGAGGTTTTCAAAATTGCGGTCAATACCTTGGGCCGGATTGTGGATGAAACCTTGGCAGCCAATGGCATGGAAAAATCAGATGTGGATTGGTTGGTTCCTCATCAAGCCAATATCCGTATCATCGCTGCCACGGCTCGCAAGTTGGGTATGTCCATGGACCGGGTTGTGGTAACCATTGAGAAACAAGGCAACACCTCTTCGGCATCTGTACCCCTGGCTTTGCATGAGGCAGTGCAAGATGGCCGCATCCAACGGGGGCAAATTGTATTGATGGAAGCATTTGGGGGTGGTTTCACTTGGGGTTCGGCGTTGATGCGGTATTGAGACAAAATAATAAGTTGGATTTGACATGATTCGAAGTGATATTGCCTTTCTCTTTCCAGGCCAAGGTTCTCAATCGGTAGGCATGCTGTTGGAATTGGCCCAAGCCTATCCACAGGTACAAGATACTTTTGCTCAAGCCTCGGAAATCCTGGACCTGGACCTATGGCACTTGGTCACGGAAGGGCCTTCTGACATACTGAATCAGACCGTCAATACCCAGCCGGCCATGTTGGCGGCAGGGGTGGCCACGTGGCGTGTTTGGCGGGACAAGACTGCCCTCCTTCCGGGGTGGTTGGCCGGGCATAGTTTGGGAGAATACACAGCGCTGGTTTGCGCAGGCAGCATGCGATTCGAAGATGCAGTCAAAGTGGTGGCCGAGCGGGGACACTTGATGCAAACTGCGGTGGCTCCAGGTGACGGTGCCATGGCAGCTGTTTTGGGGTTGCAAGATTCGCAAGTCATTGAGGTTTGCCAACAAATTTCCACGCCTGATTCTATGGTGGAGGCGGCCAATTTCAACGCCCCAGGGCAGGTCGTGATTGCCGGGCACGCAAGGGCAGTGCAAAAAGCCTGTGATCTGGCTAAAGAACTTGGTGCCAGACGGGCGGTGCTCTTGCCTGTAAGTATCCCTTCCCATTGCGCGCTGATGAAACCGGCAGCGGAAAAGTTTAAATCGGTGCTCGGCACAGTTTCAATTGATGCCCCCAAGATCCCAATAGTCCACAACGTAGATATCAGATCCCATACCTCTCCCGAAGTCATTCTCTCGCTGCTGGTTGAGCAAATGTACTCACCAGTACGGTGGAGTGATGGCATTCGCTTTATGCGGGATCAAGGTGTTGCCACCTTCGTGGAGTGCGGGCCTGG
>JALSQY010000233.1 GCA_026985035.1 Methylothermaceae bacterium | reverse complement strand
TTGTACCAATGCACAAAACCCTGTACCCACTCACGCGCCGATTCGATACGCTCGAACGGCTGTGAAGGAAAGTCCGGGATGTATTTCATCGTCCCAAACAGACTTTCGGAATAAGGGTTGTCATTGCTCACCGAAGGTCGGCTGAATGACGGCACCACGCCCAGATGTTGCAAAGTGGCCAGCATGGTAGCGCCTTTCATGGGCGCGCCGTTGTCCGAGTGCAGTACCAGACCTTGCTCATGGATGCCTTCGGCCAGACAGGCCTTGCGTATCAGCACTGCCGCATGCTTAGCGCTTTCCTGTTCATGCACTTCCCAGCCCACGATCTTACGGCTGTAGATATCGATGATCAGGTACAGGCGGTAGAACAGGCCTTTGGTCGTGGTGGCCAGGAAGGTAATGTCCCAACTCCAAACCTGATTTGGGCAGTGGCTTGATAGCTCTTGGGCTTGCTGACATGCCTGGGGGCCTGCGCCTTGCCACGATGGTGCAATTGGTCGGCTTTTCTGAGCACCCGGTAGAAGCTCGATTCCGAGGCCAGATAGCGCCCCTGGTCCGCCAGGGCAGGGACGATCTGTGAAGGCGGCAGGCTCTGGTAGTCAGTGCTGTTGCACAGATCCAGTATGGCCTGTGTTTCCTCCGGACTCAGCTTGTTGGCCGGCACCGGTCGTGCTGCATCGGGGCGGCCATCGGCTTTGACGGCGCCATCTTCCTTGCGCCAACGCTGATAGGTGCGCTGGCTGATACCCAGCTCCTCACAGGCCTTGTGACAGCGTGCGCCAGCAGTGACGGCTTCTTCGATCAATTCAACGGCTTTACGGCGATCTGAGGCATTGATCATTCGTCCTCGGCCTCCCCCCAGATCGCCCGGGCTTTTTTTCTCAGCACCAACAGTGCTGCCGCTTCCGCCAGGGCCTTTTCCTTGCGTTTGAGTTCGCTTTGGAGTTGCTTGATCCGCTTCTCATCCGCTTTGCGACTCTCCTTGAGCTGGCGCGTCTGACTGCGATCCCAGTCATTGGCCTGCTCACAGGCCTTGCGCCACTGTTTGATCTGCTGTGGATAGAGCCCTTTCTCGCGGCACCAGGCGGATAGCTCTGCTTCGTTCAGGGCGGCGCTTTCAACCACGGCCGCAAACTTGTCAGCAGCAGTCCAGCCATTGGGCGTGCTGTCACCTTCTGGCATCAACCGGCCTTCTGCGCGTGCTGCTTTGCGCCAGTTGTACAGCGTGGCCTCGCTGATGCCTTCTGTCTTCGACAACTCCTTGATGGTGCGGTTGTTCGGTGGAAGCATCTTCTTCAGGATGGCTTCCTTACGTTCTTTCGGATAACCCATTGTTTCGCTCTCTTGCCCCCTCGTGGGATTCTTTTAGAATCCCAGTTTACTAGGATGACAACTATCCTGACAGAGGGGGGTGTCCCGGAGCTGCTGGATGGACTGGAGCGGTACTTCGAGTTCTACAACCAGCAGCGGCCGCACAGTGCGCTGGGAGGCCGTACGCCGGCACAGGCGCATACAGAGACACCCGAAGTATGAAACCGATGCATACAACGCAACCTCGGGACTATACAGCCGGTCTCCGTGTGGATAAGGCGTGGATGTTTTGCTGCGCAAAACCGTGTGGAAATGCCATGGATAAAATCTCGCGCACTCGATTTTACCCACAGCATTGCCACACTCATCCACCCCTTACCCACACTACGCCGGCCCAGGCCCTTTGGTTGACCGGCGCTTTCAACAACAGTAAGATTTTTTTAGATTGAGATTTCCAGAGACGCCCCGATTCTCTCTCTTAAATTTGCGCTCTATCTGTCCAGTGATTGGTGTCACCTCACTTACGAAGCGGTACAAACAAATATCCATGGAGTTCAGAATGTAATCTCAGCGGCCTTAAGCTGTGGAGTAAGGAAGGTTATTTTTACAAGTTCCGACAAGGCGGTGAACCCAACAAATGTGATGGGGACTTCTAAGCTCATGGGGGAACGTTTAATAACCGCAGCAAACAGTAATTCGAGAGGAGGTGGAACGGTCTTTGCGTCAACACGCTTCGGTAATGTGCTTGGGTCAAATGGCTCGGTTATACCAATTTTTCGAAAACAAATCGCAAAAGGTGGACCAGTCACGCTGACACATCCCGACATGACCCGCTTCGTCATGAGTATAGAGGACTCAGTGCGCCTGGTCATTGAATCGGCAGCAATCGCTCGTGGCGGTGAAGTATTTATCACCAAGATGCCAGTAATACGAATAAAAGACCTTGCAGGGGTCATGATCAATGAGCTAGCCCCTGAATATGGTTATGATCCAGCGTCGATAGAGATCAAATAGGCGGGTACCAAACCTGGAGAAAAGTTATATGAAGAATTGATGAGCGACGAAGAAATACGTAGGACAGTCGAGCTTCCCAGATATTTCTCCGTTCTCCCTGCATTCAGAGGCATATATCAAGATATTGACTATGATTATCCAGACGCTGTCTCATTGAGTATTGACCATGCCTACCACTCAGCACGTCAAGAGATGATGGGCCACGATGAGCTCAAGCTCTTCATCGCAAAAAACCACCTTCTCGCCGAGCAAGAGGGCGGAACCAATCCGGATCAACGATATTGGCCGGGTGA
>JALSQY010000232.1 GCA_026985035.1 Methylothermaceae bacterium | reverse complement strand
CCATGCTCAGTCCGATACCTTCAGTTATGTTGTAGTGTGTCCCGAAACCAAGCGTTGTGCCATTATCGACTCCGCACTGGACTATGCCTATAACGCGGGCAGGATCAGCACCGAATACGCCGATCAAATTATCGAGTACGTTCAAGAGCAAGGGTTTGAGGTGGAATGGCTGCTGGAGACCCATGCCCATGCCGACCATCTGAGCGCGGCCGCCTATATCAAATCCAAGCTGGGAGGGAAAATCGGCATTGGCGAGCATATTCAAGAGGTACAGCAATTTTTCAAGGGCCTCTACAATATCGATGATGTTTCAGGTAATGGAGAGGAGTTCGATCATTTGTTCAAGGATGGCGAGACTTTCACCATTGGCAATCTTGCAGTGCGGGTTATGCATACCCCTGGTCACACCCCGGCCTGTGTCACTTATGTGGTAAACGAGGAAGCCGCCTTTGTGGGCGATACCGTTTTTATGCCTGATTATGGCACTGCGCGCTGCGATTTTCCGAATGGCAGCTCCCGGGCGCTCTATCGCTCAATCCGGGAGAAAATTTTCGCTTTACCTGAAGATACCAAACTGTATATGTGCCATGACTATCGTCCCAATGCCCCCGGGCCGCGTTTTGTGACTACCGTGAAGGAAGAGCGGGAGCGTAATCCCCTGGTTCATGATGGTACTTCTGAAGAAATGTTTGTCCGTATCCGTGACGGCATCGACCGGGTACTCCCCGCGCCCCAGTATATTTTGCCTTCGCTCCAGGTCAACATTCGCGCGGGCCACATGCCGCCGCCCGAACCCAATGGCAAACGGTATTTGAAGATGCCGTTGAATGTTTTAGGTAACGGTAATCTGGATCTGGAGTTTTAAACATTTCTCCCCCACTTTGGCCGGACGTATTGTCCGGCTTGTTTTTTTCAATTGCGCCACCATATTGAGAAAGAAGCGAAAGATTTATTTATCACAACAAAGGGAGATGATCCGATGGCAAAAATATTATTTTCAGGAAAACACGGCAGTGATAATCCAACCTTGGCAACATTACCTTATATTGCCGCCAAAACCGCCAAAGCCCAGGGGCACGATCCGATTATTTGGCTTTGGGATGAAGCGACAGCTTTGGTAAGACCGGGGGCTGCCGATCATATTTATGGCGTTAATATTAAACCGTTGAAAGAAGTGCTTGCTGAAGTCATAGAAATGGGCATACCCATCTGGGTCTGTAAGGGTTGCGCCTTGGCACGGGGTGTCGATCAAGGAAACATGATTGCCAATGCCGAGATTAAAGAAATGCCTGACTTTATTCAAGCTTTGGCAGAGAGTGATAAAAATGTTGAATATTAAATATCGGTTTCCATTATCTTAAGAAAAATCCTATAGTGCTATACTTTATCCTCCTACAAAGTAAAGAAGGGGGGGATACAATGCGTAGGAAATTTCTATTTGCAAGCCTACGGCTCGCTTTTTGTTTGATACTGCTGACAAGTAGCGCAGCCAATATTGCTGTAGCCGGCCCCATGTTTCAAGGGCTGGGTGACTTGCCAGGGGGTAAATTCCACAGCGCGGCATGGGATGTATCTGCAGATGGCAAAGTAGTAGTGGGCTCAAGTCGATCCACCTTTGGCGTGGAGGCCTTCCGCTGGACTGCGGACAGAGGCATGCAAGGCTTAGGCGATCTGCCCGGTGGGGGCTTTCATAGTATTGCTAAAGGGGTTTCTGCCAAAGGCAAGGTTGTCGTAGGCATAAGCGAATTCGACTTGGGTTTAGAAGCTTTCCGCTGGACCGCAAAAGGTAAAATGCAAGGGCTTGGTCACTTGCCTGGTGGTGACTTCGGAAGTGATGCCAAGGACGTTTCTGCCGACGGCAGTGTTGTGGTGGGAGAAAGCGATATTTTTTCTGGAGCCGGGTCTGAAGCTTTTCGTTGGACCACTAAGGACGGTATGCAAGGCCTTGGCCATTTAGCTCAACATGGTGAATGGAGTGATGCTAAAGCGGTTTCTGCGGATGGCAACGTAGTAGTGGGAATTAGTGACTCAGATTCAGGGTCCGAAGCTTTCGAAGCCTTTCGTTGGACTACCAACGATGGCATGCATGGACTTGGGTACTTGCCGGGTGGCAGTGCTTACAGTAATGCCATCGGTGTTTCCGCCGATGGTACTGTAGTAGTGGGAAGTAGTAGTTATGCGGGTAAGGGTGAGCAAGCGTTCCGTTGGACTTGGGATAAAGGGATGGAAGGGCTTGGTTTTCTGCCTGGGGGCGGTTTTATCAGTACTGCCAATGCTGTTTCTGGTGACGGTAACGTAGTGGTGGGAGTGAGTGATTCTCACACTGGTGATGAGGCCTTTATCTGGACACCAGAGGACGGTATGCGCAATATAGAGGATGTTCTGAAGGACTTTGGCTTGGAGGAGAAGCTGGCCGGGTGGGATCTCAAATCAGCCAGTGCAATCTCCTTTGACGGTAAAACTATTGTCGGCGTAGGCAAAAATCCCGACGGGAATACAGAAGCCTGGATTGCACATTTGGCGCCAATCCCTTTGCCTGCCGCTAGCGTCTTAATATTGTCGGGCATTGGTTTTTCAGGGCTGTGGATTCGCTGGCATAAAGGGATAAGTGAGGCATGCTGAAGATTCTAAATTAATTGCTCCATTTCCTTAAAAGTGTACGCGCAGAGCAATTGCTCTGCGCGTTTTTGTATATTATGGATTGATTTTCAATCGCTTGAACAATTCTTCATCCCGATAGTGAATATCCGTCCAGCATTTCGGTAACGGTTCGTCTGATGGAAAAGCCAGGTCATTCTTAGTAAATGTTTCTGGGTCACCGGGTTCTTCGCCGTAGTGCAAACGCCCGACGATTGTTGGGTGCAAGGGATTGATAAGGTCGGCCAGGCTAAGGACTTCTACCAGGTGACCGTCTTGTTTTCTTTTTAAGAACATGGTGCTTCTCCTAGTTTTGTTATATTCAAGTGCATGCTTAATTTTTTAGGCGACGCTTTCATTTTACCGGGGTCTATCCGGGTTGTCGAAGTGCCATTGGGACAACATCATGTTGCCTCTGATTTGTTTTCAAAAGGGAATATCATCATCAAAATCATCCAGGGTTTCTGGTGTGGGAGGCTGACTTGCAGCCGTTGATTGCGGAGTTGACGTTGACGCGCTTGATTGAGGTGCGCTGGTTGAGGAAAATGGCGCGCTGCCTTCGGAGCGGCCGCCCAGCATCCGCATTTCCCGGCCGATGATTTCCGTGGTGTAACGGTCCTGGCCGTCTTGGCCTTGCCATTTGCGGGTGCGAAGGGAACCTTCAATATAGACTTGGCTGCCTTTGCGCAGGTACTCGCCGGCAATTTCCGCCAATTTGCCGAATAGTGCCACCCGGTGCCATTCGGTGCGTTCCTGCATTTGTCCCGATTGTTGGTCTTTCCAGCTCTCGCTGGTGGCAATCCTTAGGTTTGCCACGGCGCTGCCGCTGGGCATGTAGCGGATTTCCGGGTCTGCTCCCAGGTTGCCGATGATGATAACTTTGTTGACGCCTCTTGATGCCATTTCAGGTCTCCGCGAGTTGAGGTTCAGGTTGAGTAACAGATTCGATTATCGCTTGGATACGGTCCCGATCCAACCGTTGCCGGTCGATTTTTAGATAGGCGACGCCTTCGTCGGCGACAACGACCGCCTCCAGAACGCCAGGTGTTTTTCTTAATTCACCGGCCAAGAACCTAGCCTGCGTGGAATCCATGTTTCCTATGTGGATCAACAGACTGCTCACCGGCTTGGGTGGTTTCATCCATACAGCAATAAGCCACCAAAAGACGGCGATGGCAGCGCAAAAAAGAAAAACGGCTTGCGGGCCGTATTTGCCTGTCAGCCAGCCACCCACGGATCCTCCCAAAAAGGCACCGAAGAATTGGCTGCTTGAGTAAACGCCCATGGCGGTTCCCTTAAGATCGGCGGGTGCGGTTTTCGATATGAGGGAGGGCAACGTGGCTTCCAGCAGATTAAAGCCGGTGAAAAACACCCATAAACAGGCCACCACTGTCATCAATTGGGAATGAAAATATGCCAGTCCCCCTTGAGCTGAGGCAATGAGAAAGATTGCCCCGAGAAATACTAACTTCATCCGCCGTTTCTTTTCTGCCAGGATGATGAGCGGGATCATGGCAATTACCGATGCAACCATCACCGGTAAATAAATGGTGCTGTGCTTCAAGGTAGGGATTCCCAAGGTGTCACGCAAAATTACCGGGAGCACAACAAAACTGGCGGTTAAAATCATATGCAACGTTAATATTCCAAAATCAAGCCGCAACAATTCTGGGTGAGCCAGGACCGAGCCAAAGCGCGCCGGTTGGACCTCTGCATCCCGGTGAAAGCGAATCACCGTGGGGGTGGGGACAATAACGAATAACACGGCGATAGCGAGCAAGGCCAAGGCGGCAGTGATCCAAAACAATCCTTTTATGCCAAACTGGGCACCTATTGCGGGCCCTGCGACCATGGCAATGGCAAAGGCCAGCCCGATGCTCATGCCAATCATCGCCATCGCTTTGGTGCGGTGTTCCTCGCGTGTCAGATCGGCTGCCAAGGCCATGATGGCGGCGGCAATAGCGCCACTGCCCTGGAGAACACGTCCTGCGATCACCATATAGATAGTATCGGCTTGGGCGGCTACAATGCTGCCTGCGGCGAACAATAATAAGCCTAAGGTAATGACGGTTTTGCGCCCAATTTTGTCGGACAGCAAGCCGAAAGGGATTTGCAGCAATGCCTGGGTAAAGCCATAACCGCCAATGGCGAGCCCAATCAATTGCGGGGTGGCGTCTTTCAATTCGCCAGCAAACAAAGAAAGCACGGGCAAGATCATGAACAAACCCAACATCCGGCAAGCGAAAATCATCGCCAGACCAATGCTGGCCCGTTTTTCGGTGGAAGTCATGGCGGTGGGTGAATGAGAATGGGACACGTTGTTATCCGTTGGTTAGTCGATTCTAGAGGGTTCTACAGTCCGTAGAAAGTAATTATGGGATCAATTGGTATTTTGAAATTGCCCATAAGCTCCTAAAAACCAAGCATATTTTATCAGAGTCGGCACTTGCCGGAGGCCATTTCTGGGGTGCCTGGCTTTGATGTCGGGAAACGGAATCAGTCAGCTTTGGAGCTGCTTTAACAAGGCCTGAGCTTCCTTTTGTTGCGGGGCAGCCTTTGGGTTTTCAAGAATTTTCGAGAGTATCGCCATGGCCTGTGCCTTTTGTTGATTGGCCGCCAGGATTTTCGCCCAATGCAGTTGGATTTGTGGATGAGACAGTTGCTGAGCAACCGGTTCAAGCGCTCTCAAAGCTTCTGCGTTTTTTCCCTGTTGCAGCAAGATCATTGCCAGTGTATCCAAAACGGCAGGTGAGCGGGGCGCCAGTTCTGCCGCTTGCCGGGCATATTCAAGTGCGCGCTTGGGTGCTTTGTCCTTCAAGAGCCAAGCCAGGTTGTTTAATGCTTCGGTGTGATCTGGCTTGAGTTTTAACGTATGTTCCAAGAGGGAGATGGCTTTTTCGGGTTGCCCCGCTTTTTGCCGGAGCGAAGCCAGAGAATAGCTTAAATACGGGTCATTGGGTTGTTTTGATTGCCATTTGGTAATCAGATCCATGGCCTGTTTCTGGTCGCCTGTTCGCCAATACAGCTTCGCCAAATCGACAATCCATTCCGGGCGCGGGCGCAGCTCGATGGCTTTCAAATAGGTTTCGATGGCCTGCTCAGTATCCCCTAACCGGATGGAAAGCTGGCTGATTTCTGCCATCAGGTCAGGGCTGTCGGGATAGAATTGTTGCAAGGTGGCGAAAACTTGCCTCGCCTGTTCCGGTTGCTTGTTGACGACATACAGCCTTGCCAATGCCGTTAATGCAGGCAGGTTTTTGTTATCCAAGTCGATGGCTTTTTTTAGGGCCTGTTCTGCTTTGCCAAGATCCTTGGTGGATGCCAAAACATGGGCGAGAAGATAATGACTGTCTGGCGATTCCGGCGCCAAGGCTACCAGTTTTTTTGCCGCGCCCAGCGCCTTTTCTGGTTGTTGGGTTGCGAGATAAGCATTGATGAGTTCTGTCAGGATTTCACTGGATTGGGCGTTGGCATTAGCCAGTTGTTCCAGTAAGTTACGGGCTTTTTCGGGGTGGCCAGTACGGTGATACAAACGCGCCAGTAATATCCCGGGTTTTACGGCGGCAGGATGATCTTGCCGGAGAATTTCCAGGCGTTTGATAGCTTCCTGTTGTTTGCCCTCTGCCACATCTATGAGTGCCAGCCGAAACGGGATTTCTGGGTTTTTCGGATAGAATTTGGCAATTTGCTGATACAGTGTCCTGGCGCGGGTATGGTTTTGTTGTTGCAAGTACAAATCAGCCAGGGCGAAGGCCGTGTAGGGATTATCTGGCGCCTTGGCCAAGGCTGCTTGTAATATTTTTTCCGCGGCTTTCCCTTGGCCTTGCTTGGCCAGCAGGATGCCTTGGACGCTCAGCGTCACTGCTGAATCGGGCGCTTTTTGAGTGAGTTGTTGAATGATTTTTTCCGCCTTATCCAATTGGTTATTGCGTAAATACAGCATGGCCAGTTGCACCTGGGCGGGGAAGAAATCCGGGTTGAGGCGCAAGGCGGCTTCGAGTAGTTGCTCCCGGTTGCCCGGGGTAAGATTGCTGCCTTCCGGAAGGGCAACACGGACCGCTTCAGGATTGACTTCCATCAATTTTTTTAAATACGCCTTGGCTTGTTCGGTATTCCCCTGTTGCGATTCAATTTGGCCAAGGAGAGTGAGCGCATAGGCATCTACCGGGCGGTCGGCGAGAATGGATAATAAGGTTTTCTTGGCATTGTTGTAGTCTTGCAGTCGGTAGCGGGCCAAGGCCAAGGCCCGCTTGGCGGCAATGTTTTCAGGGTAATTGGAAACATAACGCTCCAAGGCTTTTTCGGCCTGGGCTAAATGGCCCTGGGCCAAATGGGCTACCCCAAGCGGGAAGTAGGCGGGATAAAAATCCGTATTGAATTTAATAGCCTGTTCCAGTTCAATTTGCGCTTGCGCATGGTTTTGATGTTCCAGAGCCAGGCGCCCCACTGCATAATGGGTTAAGGGATGTTTTGGGGCGATCTTTTGCATGCGTTGAATGTCTTGCTCGGCCTCTTTGATCTTTTTGAGATCCAGGCGGAGAATGGCGCGCCTGGCAATGTCGAGAAATTGTGGCACGGAGCTTGACTCAATCGCTTTGGTGTAGGCCTGTTCCGCTTCCTCGAAGCGTTTTTGGGCCTGTGCGATGCGTCCTTTCATTCGCCACAAGCGCCGGTCATCCGGGGTTGTTTGCAGCGCTTCCTCCACGAGTTGTTGGGCGCGTGACAAATCCTTCTTTTTGAGAGCCAATTTGGCCAGCCCAAGTTTTGCCAATGGCGCGTTTGGATCGATGGATAAGGCGAGTTTGTATTCTTCTTCCGCTTTGGCGGTTTTATCCTGTGCCAACCAGGCATCGCCCCGATAAGCTATCAATTCGGCGCGGGACTCGGTGGGCAGTTCTTCCGGCAGGCCGATTTCTATCAAAACCTCGGGGAATTTTTTCTGCGCCAGTAACGCCTTGGCGAGGGGTACCAGCACGGCATTTTTATCCAAACCCAAGTCGATAGCCCGGCGCAGTTCTTTTTCCGCGGCAAGAAAATCCCCCTGAGTGAGATAAAGCATGCCGAGTATGCGGTGGGCGCCAGCATTTTTTTGATTTTTAGCGAGGGCATTTTTGGCTTCGATAGTGGCGGATTTGATGTCGTTTTGTTTTAAATACGCTTCCGCCTTGGCCAGATGTTCCTGATCGGACAAATTGCCTGAACAGGCAGCCAATCCCAAGGAAATGACAAATGACATGGTGAAGGGTTTGATTTGCTGGAACATGAAACTCATCCTGATTCGGTCACACTGATAGCTTACAAAGGGAAAAGTTGGTGGCGAGAAAATATAACGCTCGTAATATTAACCGGCCGTTCATTAACGGGTGCTGAGGAAACCTAATTTTTTTGCTTGAGTCCTATCTGCCATTATATATTGATTTGTTTTCTGGATTCCGAGAGGCCCCATGGAGAATATCCGTATTCGAGGCGCGCGGACGCACAATTTGCAAAATATCGATCTGGATCTGCCGCGCAATCAATTGATTGTCATCACTGGCTTGTCCGGTTCCGGCAAGTCTTCCTTGGCCTTTGACACGCTCTATGCCGAAGGCCAGCGCCGCTATGTGGAATCCTTGTCGGCTTACGCCCGCCAGTTTCTGTCGATGATGGAGAAGCCCGATGTGGACCATATCGAAGGTCTGTCGCCGGCGATTTCCATCGAACAGAAGTCCACTTCCCATAACCCCCGCTCCACCGTCGGGACCATTACCGAAATCTACGATTACTTGCGCCTGCTTTTTGCCCGGGCGGGCCTGCCTCAATGCCCGCAACACGCGATACCGTTGGAAGCGCAAACAGTCAGTCAAATGGTGGACACTATCCTTGACCGGGAGCCTGGGGGGCGATGGATGCTCCTGGCACCCGTGGTGCGTGAGCGCAAGGGGGAACACGTGCAATTATTGAATGAACTGCGCAGCCAGGGATTTGTCCGGGCCCGCATCGATGGAGAAGTTTTTGAGCTGGATGATCCTCCGGCCCTGGATCTGCGCCGCAAGCACACCATAGAAGTGGTCGTGGACCGTTTCCGCATTCGTCAAGACGTTGCCGGCAGACTGGCGGAATCCATTGAAACAGCGCTTAAATTGAGCGGTGGCCTGGTTTTGGCGGTCAACATGGATGATCCCTCGGAAAGCCTGATGTTTTCTGACCAATACGCCTGCCCCGAGTGCGGTTATGCGCTGGAAGAGCTGGAACCGCGGATTTTTTCCTTCAACAACCCCAAGGGAGCTTGTCCGGCGTGTGACGGCTTGGGTGTCCAGCAATTTTTCGATCCGGCAAGGGTCATTCAAAATCCAAAATTAAGCCTGGCGGGGGGAGCGGTGCGGGGCTGGGACCGGCGTAACGCCTATTATTTCGCCTTGATTCGCTCCCTGGCGGAGCATTACGGTTTCGATCCGGAAACCCCCTTTGAGTCACTGCCGGAAGATATCCGCCAGGTGATTCTTTATGGCAGCGGTAAGGAGGTGATTGCTTTCCGCTATTTCGGCGGACGGGGCAAGGGGGTCGTCAAGCGCCATCCTTTTGAAGGGGTCTTGCCGATTATGGAACGCCGCTACCGGGAAACCGATTCCAACGTAGTGCGCGAAGAACTGGCCAAATATCTGTCGTCCAAACCCTGTCCCGAGTGTGAGGGAACCCGTCTTAACCAGGCAGCCCGCCATGTCTTTGTCGCGGGATGTCATCTGCCGCAAGTGACGGCATTTTCCATCAGCGAGTGTCTGGATTTTTTTCAGAATCTGCAACTGGAAGGCCGGCGCGGGGCAGTGGCAGACAAAATCGTCAAGGAAATTCGCGCCCGCCTGCAATTTTTGGTCAATGTCGGGCTGGACTATTTGAGCCTCGACCGCAGCGCCGATACCCTCTCTGGCGGCGAGGCCCAGCGGATTCGCCTGGCGAGCCAGATTGGCGCAGGTTTGGTAGGGGTGATGTATGTGCTGGATGAACCCTCCATCGGCCTCCATCAACGCGACAATCAACGGTTGTTGGATACCTTGATTCACCTGCGGGAGCTGGGGAATACCGTGATAGTGGTCGAGCATGACGAAGACGCGATTCTGGCGGCGGATCATGTGGTGGACATCGGACCGGGGGCCGGGGTTCACGGTGGCAAGGTCGTTGCGGAAGGACCGCCTTCCGTGTTAATGGAGGTGTCTGCTTCTTTGACGGGACAGTATTTATCCGGCCGCCAGCGGATTGATGTACCGGCAATGCTGACGCCACCCGATCCAGACAGGCAAATCATTATCCGCGGTGCCTCGGGGAACAATCTAAAGTCTGTTGATGTGGCTTTCCCCATCGGGTTATTGACGTGCGTCACCGGCGTTTCCGGTTCCGGCAAATCCACCTTGGTGAACGACACGCTTTACCGGTTGGTGGCGGCGGAATTGAATGGGGCTTCGGTCCAGGCCGCGCCATGCGAGGGGGTGGAAGGGCTGGAACACTTGGACAAAGTGGTTGATATCGACCAAAGCCCCATCGGTCGTACTCCCCGTTCCAATCCGGCTACTTATACCGGGGTTTTTACCCCCAT
Organism: Methylothermaceae bacterium; assembly: GCA_026985035.1. Classification (GTDB taxonomy): domain Bacteria; phylum Pseudomonadota; class Gammaproteobacteria; order Methylococcales; family Methylothermaceae; genus Methylohalobius. Next base: position 1,903 of record JALSQY010000232.1, on the reverse strand, counting down.
CCGGGAATTGTTTTCGGCCACCCCCGAGGCCCGCGCCCGGGGATACAGCCCCGGGCGATTCAGTTTCAATGTCAAGGGGGGGCGCTGCGAGGCGTGTAAGGGCGATGGTGTCATCAAGGTAGAGATGCACTTTCTTCCCGATGTCTATGTACATTGCGATGTCTGCAAGGGCAAGCGCTACAACCGGGAAACCCTGGAAATCCGCTACAAGGGCAAGACCATTCATGAAGTATTGGCGATGACGGTGGAGGAAGCGCTGGATTTCTTCAACGCCATTCCGGTAATCGCCCGCAAGCTGCAAACCTTGATGGACGTGGGTTTGGGATATATTACCCTGGGCCAGAACGCAGTCACTTTATCCGGCGGGGAAGCCCAGCGGGTCAAGTTGGCGAAGGAGTTGTCCAAACGGGATAGTGGGAGGACGCTATATATTTTGGATGAACCTACCACTGGCCTTCATTTTCACGACATCAAGCAACTGCTCCAAGTGCTCCACCGGCTGCGTGATCACGGCAATACCGTGATTGTGATTGAACACAATCTGGATGTCATCAAGACCGCCGACTGGATTGTCGATCTCGGCCCCGAGGGTGGTGCTGGCGGCGGTCAAATCGTGGCCCAGGGAACGCCTCGGCAGGTGGCGGAAAACCCTGCTTCCCATACCGGCCGTTTTCTGCTGCCGAAGCTGCGGGAATGGCGGGAGGCCGCCTCCCCTGGTGTGGTGCATGGTTAAATGCGTTCGCTGGCTTTGGCGATGTGTAGGCTGAGCCCTGTTCTTTAACTTACTAAATATCCTCCGGGATACTGACAAACCACCGTTGCCATCCTTGTGCTGACTGTGGATCGGTGTCATCGAGCCACGATCTTAACGATTCTCCATGATATTTCCGATACACGGCCAAAAGCAGCCGCCACCATAAAAAAGCGGTGGAAACGACGGTCCATAGGGTCACTGCTTCAAAACCCAAATCCGGCCTGCCGATGATCAGGCTTAAGGTAAGCAGGATCAAACAGGGGTTGCGGCGGGCGGTAATCAGCCGGTTGAGCGAATCCATGACTTGCCAAGTAAAGATACTGAAACCCGCCACCCATTCTTTGAAAACACCTTCAGCAATGCGGCCGCCGATATAGCCGGCCAGCAACAACCAAAAAGTATCCAGTACCGGAAATTTCAATAGCAATGGCTGGTAACTGGCGAGTCCGAGTCCCCAAGCCAAATACCAAAAGGGGGGATGAAAAAGATCCAGAATATGATCAAAGAAGTGGCCGAAACGGCTGGCGTCCACCGTGACCCGGGCAAGCTTGCCATCGACGGTATCGAGAAATGTCATCAGCCATCCGAAAATCAGTCCCAAGACAAAGTGGCCGTAAAAAAACAGAAAGCCGGCGGCTACCGCCAACACCCAGCTCAAAGTCGTCACATGATTGGGGCGGATTCCATGTTGGGCGCAAAAGCGAACCACCCATTCCGCGGGCTTTGGCCACACCCATTTGGTGACGAGATCTGTGACCCCTTTATAGGATTCATTGAATAAATGGTGTTCCACGTTGCGGGCATTATCCGGGGTCACGTGGATCGCATAAGGTGGCGAGACCTTGCGCAGTTTTCTTGAAATCGCCCGGGCAACCTCGTCCGGGTTCACTCTTCGGATTGTCAGCGGTTCCTTTGCCTGGCCAGTGAGCAAGGCAGTGGCGGCCGCGCCAAGGTTACCGTTGACCCAGGCGGCGACGGGCACACCCTCTGCTTCCAATATCAAATCTTCCGATGATTTGATCAATCCATCAATGACCCGTTCATCCAGCAAGTAATCCGCCCGCACTAAAAAAAGCCTGGCGTTGCTAGGTAGTGGTTGCGGCGCGACAGTCAGTGATTGAACGGTGGTCTTGTCATCAAGAAGGCGGG
>JALSQY010000231.1 GCA_026985035.1 Methylothermaceae bacterium | reverse complement strand
CGCTTACGGCCATCAAAAAGGCATCGAAAAGCCGTTGATCGTCGTCATGGACGACAGTTTCCACGGCCGCACTTTGGCCACTTTGAGCGCCACCGGCAATAGCAAAGTGCATCAAGGCTTTGAACCGTTGGTTGAAGGCTTTGTCCGGGTGCCATTCGATGATATCCATGCCATTGAGTCACTGGACAATACCGGCCGTATTGCCGCCATTTTGGTCGAGCCGATTCAAGGGGAAGGCGGCATTCGTCTGCCCGCCACCAACTACCTGACCCAGCTACGCACCCTGTGTGACCGTCATGGCTGGCTGCTGATGCTGGATGAGGTGCAAACCGGCATGGGCCGCACCGGGCGATGGTTCGCTTTCCAACACGAAACCATCGTTCCCGATGTGCTCACGTTAGCAAAGGCTTTGGGCAATGGATTCCCCATTGGCGCTTGTTTGGCCCGGGGCCAAGCGGCAGAAGTTCTCAAACCTGGCATGCATGGCTCGACCTTTGGCGGGAACCCCCTCGCTTGCAGCGTGGCCTTGGCAGTGATAAATACCCTGGAGCAAGAAGAATTGATTACCCGCGCCCAGCAGCTTGGCGAAAAACTGATGGAAGCCTTCAATCAATCCTTGGCGGGGCATCCTCAGGTCGAACAAATCCGGGGCCGGGGTTTAATGCTGGGAATCGAACTAGCCTCCTCTTGCGGCTCTCTTGTTAAAAATGCCTTGGAGCAAGGTATTTTGATCAACGTCACAGCCGGGCAAGTGGTTCGTCTATTGCCGCCGCTGATACTCAGCGACACGCAAGCAGACCAATTAGTAGAAACATTATCAAGCTTAATCCAAGGAATGCCCTCATGACTGTGCGCCATTTTCTCACCCTCCAGGATATTTCCGCCGACCAGTTCCACGCCTTGATCCACCGGGCGATCGAACTCAAAAAAATCAAAGGCCCTTATGAACCCTTGAAAAATAAAATTCTGGGCATGATCTTTGAGAAATCCTCCACCCGCACCCGGGTTTCTTTTGAAGCGGGAATCGTCCAGTTGGGCGGGGCGGCGATTTTCCTGTCCCCCAGAGACTCCCAATTGGGACGGGGGGAGCCCCTGGAAGACACCGCCAGGGTACTATCGCGGATGGTGGATTGTGTCGTGCTCCGCACCCACAAGCACGAGACCGTCACCCGCTTTGCCGCCCATTCCAGCGTGCCGGTCATCAACGGCCTTACCGACCGCTATCATCCCTGCCAGTTACTGGCGGATATGCAAACCTATTTCGAACACCGCGGCGACATCCGCGGCAAAACCGTGGCGTGGATTGGAGACGGCAACAATATGTGCTATTCCTACATCAATGCCGCCGGGCTGTTGGGCTTCCATTTAAACATTGCCGCACCCGCGGGTTATGAGCCGGAAGCCGAAGCCTTGGTCCAGGCCCGGGATCACGTCTCCCTGTATCACGAACCGGAGGCCGCGGCCAGGAATGCCGATTTGATCGTTACCGACGTTTGGGCCAGCATGGGCCAGGAAGAGGAACAGCGCCAACGGATGGAGGCCTTTCGTGGCTTTCAGGTCAACTCTGAACTGATGGCGCTTGCCGCCCCCGATGCGTTGTTCATGCACTGTCTGCCCGCGCACCGGGAAGAGGAAGTCAGCGCCGAAGTATTGGAAGGCCCGCAAAGCGTGGTTTGGGATGAGGCGGAAAACCGTCTTCACGCGCAAAAGGCTTTGCTTGAATTTCTGCTTTCTCCTTATCACGATGATCCATGATTCACCTCAATCAGTCATGACAAAAGAGCGCAGGGAAAGCAGCGCCATGAAGCTTCTTTTACTTGTCATCCTTCTGGGCTGGCAGCCATTCGCCTGGGGGGAGACGGCCTATATCAGCGATCAAAGGACTGTCCAAATGCGCGCGGGCAGGGGTCTGGACTATAAAATCCTCAGCCAATTGGAAAGCGGCACGCCAGTGACCATCCTGCAGCGGGATAATAAAAGCGGCTACAGCAAGGTGCAATTGGAAAATGGCCAGCGGGGTTGGGTGTTGGCACGATTTTTGACCAAAGAACCCCCGGCCCGGGTCAAATTGCCCGAATTGGAACAGAAACTGCAAGCGCTCATGGAGGAAAACAACCGGTTAAAACAAACCTTGGCTGCGCTGACCGCCCAGCATGCGCAAGTCAGCGCGGACAAAGACAAGTTCAACACCCAAACCAGCCGTCTCCAGGCAGAACTAAAACGGATTCGTAAATCCGCCGCCAACGCTCTGGAAATAGAAGCCGAACGCAACCAACTCCGGGAACGGGTCGTGCTATTGGAGCGAGAGCTGCAAAAAGTTAAACTGGAAAAACAAGCCTTGGAAAGCGAAACCGGCCAAAGCTGGTTCGCCATCGGCGCCGGCGTGCTTTTCGCCGGTATCGTTCTGGGCCTGATATTGCCGCGCCTGGGCTGGCGCCGGAAGCCGGGCTGGGACACCTTATAATTTCCTGATAAAACAGCGGAGACAACCTATGCCAACGGATAAAAAACGCCCCTTTTCTTCTCAAGTCGTCAACGGTATGGAGCGCGCACCCAGCCGGGCGATGCTCAGGGCGGTGGGTTTTGGCGACAAGGACTTCCAAAAACCTCAAATCGGCATTGCTTCCACCTGGAGCATGGTGACCCCCTGCAATATGCACATCAACCACCTGGCGGAAAATGCCGCCCGGGGCGTGGACGAAAACGGCGGAAAAGCGGTCATCTTCAATACCATCACCATTTCCGACGGGATTTCCATGGGCACCGAGGGCATGAAGTATTCTCTGGTTTCCCGGGAAGTCATCGCCGATTCCATCGAAACTGTCATCGGCTGTCAAGGCTACGATGGCCTGGTCGCCATCGGCGGCTGCGACAAAAACATGCCCGGCTGCATGATTGCCATTGCCCGCCTGAACCGGCCCGCGGTATTTGTCTATGGAGGCACCATTTTACCCGGCTGCCACCAAAGCCAAAACCTCGATATCGTTTCTGTCTTTGAAGCGGTAGGAGCGAGAGCCAACGACAAAATCGACGATGAAACCCTCCATGCCATCGAAGAAAAAGCCATTCCCGGCCCTGGCTCGTGCGGCGGAATGTACACTGCCAATACCATGGCATCTGCCATCGAAGCATTAGGCATGAGCCTGCCCGGCAGTTCCGCGCAGGCGGCGGTGTCCCCGGACAAGCAAAAAGATTGCCAGCGTGCAGGAAATGCAGTCTTGCGCCTACTGGAAATGGACCTCAAGCCCCGCGACATCATGACTCGGCAAGCCTTCGAAAATGCCATCACCGTGGTCATCGCCCTGGGCGGCTCCACCAATTCCGTGCTGCATTTACTGGCCATGGCCGATGCCGCCGGTGTCAAACTCACCCTGGACGACTTTACCCGCATTGGCCAAAAAACGCCGGTGTTGGCCGATCTGAAGCCCAGCGGCCGTTATCACATGGCGGCTCTGATCGAAATTGGCGGGATTTTACCGCTAATGAAAATGCTGCTGGAGGCAGGACTTCTCCACGGCGATTGTGTCACCGTGACCGGCAAGACCCTGGCGGAAAATCTGGTGGATGTCCCGCCCTATCCCACCGACCAGGACATCATCCGCCCTCTGGACAATCCCCTCAAAAAAGATAGTCACTTGGTCGTGCTCAAAGGCAACCTGGCACCGGAAGGCGCGGTTGCCAAAATCAGCGGCAAGGAAGGGCTGAGTTTTACCGGCACTGCCCGGGTTTTCGAGTGCGAGGAAGAAGCACTGCAGCGGATACTGGATGGCACGGTGCAACAAGGCGATGTCATTGTCATCCGTTACGAAGGTCCCAAAGGCGGCCCAGGGATGCGGGAAATGCTGTCACCCACCTCCGCCGTGATGGGCAAAGGGCTCGGAAAAGACGTGGCGTTGATCACCGACGGCCGTTTCTCCGGCGGCACCCACGGCTTGGTGGTGGGACATATCACGCCGGAAGCCTATGTGGGTGGTCCGCTGGCCATTGTCCAGGATGGCGACACTCTAACCATCGATGCGAAAAAGCGGGAACTGCATCTCCATTTGAGCGATGACGAAATCCAATCCCGCCTGTCCCAGTGGCAAAAACCAGCGCCCCGCTATACCCGGGGGGTACTGGCCAAATATGCGGCGCTGGTCAATTCCGCTTCGGAAGGAGCAGTCACCGACCGGGATCTGGAGTTGTAGTGTCCCTTCCCTCTGCCCGGGAAATGATCCGGGCGCTGGTGGCCGAACCATCCGTCAGCAGCCCGGATCCCCGGTTGGATCAATCCAATCTCGGCGTCATTCACTTGCTGGCGGAATGGCTGGAAGCCTTGGGTTTCCGGGTTCGCCTGCAACCGGTCAGCGAAAACAAATCCAATCTGATCGCCACCCTTGGACCCGACAATGAAACAAAGGGGCTGGTTCTGAGCGGGCACACCGACACCGTCCCCTTTGATGAGGGGCTTTGGTCCCACGATCCTTTCCGTCTCACTGAGCAAGACGGCCGTCTCTACGGGCTTGGCAGCGCCGACATGAAATCTTTCTTTGCCCTGGCTCTGGAAGCAATTCGCGCCATTGACAGCCAGCGCCTGCGCCAACCCATTATCATCGTGGCCACCTGTGACGAAGAAAGCACCATGTCCGGTGCCCGCACACTGGCTTCCGAAGAGTTATCCAGTGGGCATTTCGCCGTGATTGGCGAACCCACCTCACTTCAGCCTATCCGCATGCACAAAGGGGTAATGATGGAAACCATCCAGGTGCAAGGCCGGAGCGGCCACGCCAGCAACCCGGAACTGGGCGCCAATGCCCTGGAGGGGATGGTGTCGGTGCTGCAAAAACTGCTCCTGTGGCGGGATCAGCTTGGCCAGATGCATCATCCCGACTTCCAGGTGCCCTACCCGACATTGAATTTGGGGGCCATTCACGGCGGTGACAGCCCCAACCGGATTTGCGGACACTGTCAAGCCTATTTGGACTTCCGCCTCCTGCCGGGGATGGCAGTGGACGGCTTGCGGGAAGAGTTGCGACAACAAGTGCATGAAGCATTGCAGGCACATCCCAGACTCAACGCCAGAATTGAACCGTTGTTCGATGGCGTGCCCCCCTTCGAAACCTCACCTGACGCTGAACTGGTCCGCCTTTGCGAATCCCTCTCGGGGGAATCGGCTGGCGCGGTTTCCTTTGCCACTGAGGCGCCTTTTTTAACCCGGCTGGGCCTGGAAACTGTTGTCATGGGACCAGGCGCCATTGACCAGGCCCATCAACCCGATGAATATTTACCCATCGCTCATATTGAGCCCGCTATCCATTTGATCCGGCAACTGATCGAAAAGCTGTGCCTGCCATGACGGATTTCGGGAATTACGTCCGTTGGTTTAGAAGCTCCTCCCCCTATATCCATGCCCATCGAGGCAAAACCTTCGTGGTCATGTTTGGAGGAGAAGCGTTACTCGACCCGGCATTCCCCCATCTCATCCATGATATCGCCTTGCTCCACGGGTTGGGCATCCGGCTGGTTTTAGTCCATGGCCTCAGACCGCAAATAGAAATGCGCCTCAATGACAAGGGTATCGTTTGCCGCTATCATCCCAACGGGTTGCGTATCACCGATGCGCGCGCCCTGGAATGTGTCAAGGAAGCCGCCGGCGTGGCGCGGGTGGAAATCGAAGCTTTGTTTTCCCTGGGAGTCGCGGAATCGCCGATGGCCGGTTTGCGCCTTTCCACCACTTCGGGTAATTTCGTCCTGGCCAAACCGGTCGGTGTAGTGGACGGCATCGATTTACAACATACCGGGGAAGTGCGGGGGGTTAAAAGCGAGGCAATTCATGCCCAGCTGGACACCGGCAGTATTGTCGTTTTATCGCCGCTGGGTTATTCCCCCACCGGGGAAGTATTCAACCTGCGGGCGGAGGAAATTGCCACCGCTGTCGCCGGTGCTCTAAAGGCGGATAAATTACTGATACTCACAGAATCACCTTGTCAAGTGCAAAATACCTCCAAAACCCTTCCCCATCTGACGGACAATGAAGCCACTGAGCTGCTGGCTCAAGGCGCTTTCGCCCCGGACATTGCCGATCATGTCCGGGCGGCGGTTTCGGCCACAGGGCAGGGTGTTGACCGGGTTCACCTCATTGACAGACATATTGATGGCGCCTTGCTACTGGAGCTTTTCACCCGGGAAGGTGTCGGTACATTAATTTCAGCCGCACCCTTTGAACAGCTACGCCCCGCGCGTTTGGAGGATATCGCCGGCATCCTGGAATTGATTGAACCACTGGAACAAGAAGGCATTTTAGTCAAAAGGCCACGGGAAAAACTGGAAATGGAAATCGGCGATTTCATCGTAATCGAACGGGATGGGTTGGTCATCGGTTGCGCGGCTTTGCACCCTTTCCCTCAACAGCACACCGGCGAACTGGCCTGTTTGGCGCTACATCCAGAATATCGTGGCCAACAACGGGGGTTGAGGCTGCTCAATCACATTGAGAACCAAGCCCGGCAATTGGGGCTGAAAAGCCTGTTTCTACTCACTACCCGAACGACCCATTGGTTTCTTGAAAAAGGGTTCCAGTTAACCGACTTCGCCAGTCTTCCCTTGCAACGCAGGCAGTGTTTGAACTACAAACGCAATTCAAAGGTATTGATCAAATGGCTGACCTAACCTCAGGCGACAGCCTTGCCATTACCCCCAATAGCGGGACCTTTAAAATTCTGCAACTGACCGATTGCCACCTTCTGGAACGGCCCGAGGATACATTAATGGGCGTCAATACGGAAAAAAGCCTGCTGGAAGTGCTGGATCATATTCCTCGGTCATCAAACTGGCCGCCGGACCTCATTCTGCTCACCGGAGATCTGGCCCAGGCGCCTTCTCCTTCCGTCTATCAAAGGCTGCGCCAACTTTTCCTGCCCTTTTCGATACCCTGTGCCTGCCTTCCCGGAAACCACGATGAGCCCGAACTCATGCAAGCCCATCTCTGCCAAGAGCCCATGACCTGCCCCAGGCAAATACGGACGCCCCATTGGCAAATCCTGATGCTCAACAGCAAAAAAAATGATTCTCCCCAAGGGCTACTGTCAGAGAATGAATTAGCTTATTTACAGGCGCATTTGGAAAATGAGACTCTGCCGACATCAATTGCGCTCCACCACCCCCCCGTACCGGTCGGCAGTGCGTGGATGGATACCATGCAACTGGAAAACGGTGAGGATTTCCTGCAACTGGCGTCCGGTTTTCCGCAAGTGAAATGTATTCTCTTCGGCCATGTGCATCAGGACTTCACTGGCCACTATCATTCGGTGACACTGATGAGTTCACCGTCCACCTGTTTCCAGTTCAAGCCTCACGCCCCGGATTTTGCCATCGATGCCAAACCCGCCGGCTGGCGTTGGCTTCACCTGCACTCTGATGGCTCTTTCGATACCCAAGTCGAACGTTTGCAGCACCTTCCGCCCGGTCTCGATTTCTTTCAAGCAGGTTATTAACCGCTACTTAGATGACAGAAATCCACCCGCATCGATGGGCACCGATTCGGAAACCAAATACTCGCCTAACTCCGTCAGCGCCCGCCGGTACACTTCCCGCTTAAAATAAACCACTTCTTGCAACGGATACCAATAATCTACCCAGCGCCAGGCATCGAACTCTGGTTTACCGGTACGCTCCAAGTGAATATGGCTTTCAGCCGAAAGCAACCTGAGCAGATACCAGATTTGCTTCTGACCGATACACAAAGGATAAGAATTGCGGCGAATGTAGCGGGAGGGGAGTTGATAATGCAGCCATCCCTGGGTACGCGCCACGATTTCCACATCATGGGTGGCGAGGCCGGTTTCTTCATACAGCTCCCGGTACAGGGCTTCTTCCGGAGCTTCATTTTGTTTAATTCCCCCCTGGGGAAACTGCCATGATTGCATACCCGCGCGCCTGGCCCAAAAAACATGGCCTGCATCGTTGCAAAGGACAATACCTACATTGAGACGATAGCCTTTGGCATCAATCATCGCGAAACATAAAACCCATCAATGATAAAATTACAATTTTGCTTATAAAAATAGCATTTTTAAGACGTTCAACCCTTTCAATAACCTACACAAGCTCATTGGTTTGCGCAAGTGATTCCCGATAACCCCATTTCCCCATCCTCGAATCAAATCGCTCTGTTCGACCTGGACAATACCCTGCTCGGGGGAGACAGCGATTATCTCTGGGGACAATTCTTAGTGGAAAAAGGCATTGTCGAGCGCCAGTGGTACGAATCGGAAAACAGCCGCTTCTACGAAGACTACCTCAGGGGCACACTGAATATCGCCGAATTTCTCAAATTTGCTCTCAAACCGTTGAGTCAACATCCGGTATCCCGACTCTACCATTGGCGCGAGCAGTTCGTTACGGAAAAAATCCAACCCATCCTCCTGCCCGCCGCCAAAAAGCTGGTCGAGTCCCACCGTCAAAACGGGGATGTACTGGTGATCATTACCGCCACCAATGCCTTTGTGACCGAACCTATCGCTGAGTTGTTTGGCATCCCCCATTTACTCGCCACCCAACCTGAATTCAAACAGGGGCGTTATACCGGCCGTTTTACCGGCATACCTTGTTTTCAGGAAGGCAAAATCCAGCGCTTTCGAGACTGGTTGCAGACTTCAGGATTAACTATCGATAAGACCTGGTTCTACAGTGACTCCCACAATGATTTACCGCTGTTAACGCAAGTCACCCACCCGGTGGCGGTGGACCCGGACCCGCATCTGGAAAAAGCAGCCAAGGAAAACCATTGGCCAATTCTGTCCTTGCGCGTAGCGGAGGAACCTGTACCGTTATCGCCAATCAGCGTTGAAGGATAAGCAAAGACAAGTAAGGCAGGGACGGGAAATGCCCAACAGCAAGGTTCATTTTTTCTTGATCCAGTAGTAAAACACCCCTTCTTCTTCTCTTTGTTCTAAAATTTGGTTACCCGTTTGATCGCTGAAAACGCCAAAATCGAGGACGGAAGCAGGATCCGTGGCAATGACTTGCACCACTTGTCCGCTCTCCATCCCGTTCAGGATTTTTTTCAAGCGCAATAAAGGCAGGGGGCAGTGTAGGCCAGTGGTATCTAGTTCAAAATCACAATGCATGGCAATCGGGCAACAATTTTCTTACTCAATCATATGATAACAAACCGGCTCTAAGCACATGGACTTCCTGCCCATTTACCTCGATATTCGCCACAAGCCCTGCCTGGTGGTGGGCGGCGGCGGCGTCGCCCTGCGTAAAATCGAGCTTTTGCTGAGAGCAAATGCCGACCTTACCGTTATCGCTCCTCGTTTCATTCCAGCCATCCAGGAAAAACTCCCTCCCGATAGACGGCTGGAAAAAACATTCTCGGTGGCAGACCTGGACGGTTTCTTTCTCGTCATCGCCGCCACCGACAGCCGGGAAACCAATCAAACAATTGCCCGGGCGGCGCAATCCCGCGGCATTCTGGTCAACACCGTGGATCAACCCGATGCCTGCGATTTCATCATGCCAGCCATTGTGGACCGTTCTCCCGTACTTGTGGCTATCTCCAGTGGCGGCAAGGCGCCGGTTCTGGCCAGGCTGCTGCGGGCCCGGCTGGAAAGCCTGATCCCGGCCAATTTTGGCCGCCTGGCGGAACTGGCTGGCCAATTCCGCCATCAAGTTAAACAAAAGATCACCCGCCCCGACCTGCGCCGCCACTTTTGGGAGCGCACCCTTCAAGGCGCGGGCGGGGAGTTGATGCTTTCCGGGCAAGAGGAAGCCGCCCAAAAATACATGACCCGCGCCCTGAAAGACGCAAGTGAGAATAACATTGCCATGGGATATGTTGCGCTGGTGGGCGCCGGGCCCGGCGATCCCGATTTACTGACCTTCCGGGCCTTGCGCTTGCTCCAGGAAGCCGATGTGGTGGTGTACGACCGGCTGGTCACGCCGGCAATATTAAACCTGATTCGCCGGGATGCGGAAAAGATCTACGCCGGAAAGGCACGCTCCCGACACACCCTGCCCCAGGAAAAAATCAACCATTTGCTGGCCCGTCTGGCCAAAGAAGGCAAACGAGTCGTCCGGCTCAAGGGCGGCGATCCGTTTATTTTTGGCCGTGGCGGAGAAGAAATCGAAACCCTGGCCGAACAGGGAATCCCCTTCCTGGTGGTTCCTGGCATCACCGCTGCTTCCGGTTGTGCCGCCTATGCCGGGATTCCCTTGACCCACCGGGATTATGCCCAATCGTGCCTGTTTGTTACCGGCCACCGCAAGAATGACAGGCCCAACCTGGACTGGGAAAAATTAATCGTTCCCCGCCAAACTCTGGTCATTTACATGGGGATGGTGGGGCTGGAAGAAATCTGCCACGCCTTGATTGCCCACGGCATGTCCCCGGAAATGCCTGCCGCTCTGGTCCAGCAGGGAACGACACCCGAGCAGAAAGTGATCGTTGGCACCGTTGCCACCCTGCCCGGGCAAGCAAAAGATGCCCACCCCCCTACCCTCATCATCATTGGCAAAGTGGTCACCCTACGGTCCAAATTAGAATGGTTTCAAGGAAAAACGAGAGAATGAAGAACCTGATAATGCTCTTCTTGCTAACAATGCTGAGTGCCTGCTCGCAATCTTCCAAGCCGCTGAAGACTTGGCAATTGAGTGCTCAAGGACTCACCGCAGCCGCGCTAACTAACAACCATGCCTTGCTCGCCACCGTTGAACAAGGGGGCCTGTTGTGGCAGCTCAAACCTAAAAAACTACTTCACCAATTCCGTCACGGCAATACGCAAAAACAAGCCCTCATTGCCGTGGCTCTCTCTGCGAATGGCCATTATGCCGTCACAGCGGACCGGGAAGGACTGGCATGGTGGTCGGTTAAAACAGGCAAGCCCTTGGCCTCCTGGATGCTGGAAAACATTCAAGACGTCGCCGTTTCCAAAGACGGCCGCTGGGCTTTGGTGGGATTGAGCAATCAAGCAGTTTACTTGTCCTTATCGACGGGCAAGACCCGGTTTGCCTTCCCCCACAATCATAAGGTGGCCACGGTCTCACTGGATTTAAAAGGGAAATTTGCCCTCACTGGCGGCAACGATGGCTTGGCCAAACTCTGGAACTTGCGCAATGGCAAGCTGCTCCACGCTTGGGAGCACGCCACCAAACTGGCCACGGTCACCCTTTCTCCCCAAGGTACTTATGCCATGACCAATGCCAACCTGGGGCCGGTCCATATCTGGAACACCCGCACCGGCAAGCGCCTTCGGCAACTGGGCCCAAAGTTCATTACCGCCACCAGCGCCGCTTTTTCTCCCAAAGAAGGCTTACTGGCAATTGGCCACCCATCCCAGGGTATAGACTTATGGCATCTGAAAAGCGGCAAACGGCTTCGTCGTTTTGATCCATTACGGCCGGACAGCTGGCGTCCTTCCGCCAGTCCCGTTCTCGCCCTGGCTTTTGTCAAGAGGAGCAAATATTTGCTCAGCGTGACTTCGGACGGCACCGTTCAAAAATGGCGGATCAAGAAAAAGAAATAATCATCCCCACAACCAGGCTGCTCCTCTCACCCCGCTGGCATCACCAAATGTTGGCGCCAACAATTGCGTATCCACCCGGTCGGAAAAAACATAACGCCGCCAAAGCTTGGGCACCGATTGATACCAGCGCTGACATTGAGACAAGCCACCACCCAACACAATGGCGTCAGGATCCAGAATATTGATGACATGAGCCAGTGCCCGCGCCAAACGGTGTTCGTAGCGCTGCAACGCTTCTTCGCATCCTGGATCTCCCGCAGCGGCCCCGGCTACGATGGCTTCTCCCGGCAATGGCTGGCCTGTGGCGCCGGAGTAATCCTGACTCAACCCCGGGCCGGAAAGAAAAGCCTCGATACACCCCTTCCGCCCGCAATAGCACTGCGGCCCTGGCATTTCATCAGCTTCGGGCCAGGGCAGCGGATTATGTCCCCATTCGCCACAAATACCATTGGGCCCTTGCAGCAATTTGCCGTTGACCACAATACCACCCCCAACGCCGGTACCCAAAATCACCCCAAAAACCACCGCCTGCCCTGCCGCGGCGCCGTCACTGGCTTCCGACAGGGTGAAACAATCGGCATCGTTGGCAATCCGCAATGGCCTTTGCAAAAGATTTTCCAAAT
>JALSQY010000230.1 GCA_026985035.1 Methylothermaceae bacterium | reverse complement strand
TGTAAAATAATCCTCGACGGCTGCCTATTCCACCGAACCTGACCATCCATTCCGACGAAAATGACCGCCCTCATCATCAGCTCCGCACTGGCATGGTTTTTCTACACTGACCGGTCAAGTTCAGTCAACTCGGCGGTCAGTTTGCGCATCGACTCACCGCGCAGGTTGAGGCGGTGTGAGCCGTGCAACAAACGGTCGAGAATCGCGTCTGCCAGGGTTGCCTCACCAATGTAGTCATGCCAATGCTCGGTGGGCAGTTGACTGGCGATAAGTGTCGAGCGCCGACCGTGACGGTCCTCGATCACCTCCATCAGATCCTGACGCCCGGCAGTGTTGATCTTCTGGATACCCCAGTCATCCAGGATGAGCAAATCCATTCTCAGTAGCTGATTCATCAGCCGCGGGTAGGATCCGTCGCCATGGGCGATGCGTAGCTGTTCCAGCAGATTGGGCAATCGCTGATAGCGTACCGACAGTCCTTGGCGACAGGCCTGATTGCCCAGTGCACAGGCCAACCAGGTCTTGCCACAACCGGTCGGGCCGGTGATGCACAGGTTATGGGCCTGGCGGATCCAGTCACCGGCAGCCAGCGCCGCCATACGGGCCTTTTCCAGCCCCCTGGGATGGCGATAGTCGATATCCTCGACACAGGCATTGACACGCAGTTTGGCGGCCTTGAGCAAGCGTGTCAGACGCCGGGTTTCTCGATGCGCCACCTCGCGCTCGACGAGCAGGGCGAGGCGCTCATCGAAGCTCAGGTCATGGGTCTGGGGCTGTTCGCGCTGCTGTTCCCAGGCCTCCAGCATCCCGGTGAGTTTCAGCGCGCGTAGTTGTTCGATGGTTTGTTGATTGAGCATGATCATCCTCCTCAGTGGTAATAGCCTGCACCGCGGACATTGGTGTGCAGGGGCAGGTCTTGCTGACTGTCATCAACGGCCTCGAGCGGCTGTTGATCCAGCCCCTGCTTGAGGATGGAGGTAATGCTCTGGTAACTGGCCGAGTGGATCGCCAGTGCCCGTTCACAAGCCTTTTCCAGGCGCTGTCGGTCATAGCGGCGGCTCAAGTTGAGCAAGCCCAGGCAGGCACGGTAGCCATGCTCCGGATGGGGACGGTCTTGCAGTTGCTGCTTGACCACCTGCAAGGTGCAGGGGCCGATATCCGCCGCCCAGTTCATGAAGCGCCCGGGCGACCAGTCACGGTGAGCCCGATGGGATTTGGGCATATGCTCAGGCTGCGTACTGTAACGGCCCGGTGCCTGGCGGGCATGAGAGGCTACCCGTTTGCCTTTGTGCATCACCTCCAGCGTATTGGCGGTGATGCGCAGGTCCAGCCATTGCCCGACCAGGGCATGGGGTACGCTGTAGAAACGCTTGCCCACCTGGACGTGATAATCGATGCCGGGTTTGGCGCGGCGCCACTGGGCAAATTCATAGTCATCGTCGGGCAATGGCTTGAGCGCTGGCTGATCCAGCGTCTCGAACAGATCGCGGCGGCTCTCGCGGCGTCCCTGGAAGGGGCGCTCATTGAGTGCCGGCAACAGCGCGGCGATGGCCTGATTGAGTTCCGCCAGCGAGAAGAACTGGCGATGCCGCAGGCGCGCCAGAATCCAGCGCTCCACCACCTGTACCGCCACCTCTGCCTTGGCTTTGTCCTTGGGCTTGTAAGGCCGGGCCGGCAACACTGCCGTGCCGTAATGCGCTGCCATCTCGGCGTAACTGTCGTTGACCTTGGGCGCATAACGGCAGGCTTTGTCCACCGCTGCTTTGAGGTTGTCCGGCACCAGCAGCGCCGGCACCCCGCCAAAGAACCGCAACATACGCTGATGTGAGGCGATCCAGTCCGCCAGGGACTGCGTCCAGGTGGCTTCAGCAAACGTGTAGCTGGAGGCGCCCAGCACCCCAACGAAGATCTGCGCCTGGCGGACTTCACCACTGTGGCGGTCGATGATATCCATGGTTGGCCCACAGTAGTCGATAAACAGCTTCTCACCGGCACGGTGCTGTTGGCGCATGCTGCGCTTTTGTCGCGCCCGCCACTGCCGATACAGATCACAGTAACGACTGTAACGATAGGCTTTTGCGCCATGAATGGCGGCATACTCGCTCCACAACAGCTGCAGCGTCACGCCCTTGCGTTTGAGCTCCTGATGGATCTGAAAATAATCCGGCTCGACCCGGTCAGACGATGCCTCGCGGGCAGGAAACAGCAATGCCTCGAGCGCTGCCGTATCCATGCCCTCAGGCAATGGCCAGCCTAGCCCCTTGGCACGAGCCAGACTGACGTAGTGGCTGACCGCGCCTTTGGAGACACCGCAGGCACGGGCGATTTTTTCATGGCTGAGTTTGGCCTCAAATTTAAGGCGTAAGACTTCGATGATTTGTTTCATTGGAACCCTCTTGTTCGGCACCACGACCTCCTGCTGAGCAAAAGGCTGCGGTATGCCGTAAAACGTTGAAGAATTCCAGTGGGTTAGATGAGATTCCGAGGAACGTGACCGCGCTTTCCGAGCCTGTGACCACTGATTCCGAAGAATGACCCGGAATCGGTCACGTTCGATTGGAATGGGCGGTCATTTTCCGTCGGAATGGACGGTCAGTTTCGATTGGAATCAGCGGTCAGGTTGGGGTGGAATACGCAGCTTTCGGGGGTCAG
>JALSQY010000229.1 GCA_026985035.1 Methylothermaceae bacterium | reverse complement strand
TTTCCTGCAACGTCCTCGACACCAGGAGAGGATAGACGCCGTGGAAATCGGTCAGCACTTTTTGTTGCTTGAGGCGCCGTAATACCCGCGTCGCCGCTTCTGCCCGAACCAGCGCGGTTTCCAGATCCCGGCCTTCGATCAACACCGCCCGGCCGGGTTCTATGCCGCCCAGGCGGGCCCGGATGGCACGGTCTTGTTGCTTGAGCCGGGGATCGATGGCCGCCAGCCGCTCCAGGTCATCCAGCCATTGGAGCCTGGGAATCGCCACCAGCGCCCCCGCCAAGAGTATGAGCACGGCCGTTTTGAGCCCCAGCGGATAGCGCCGGCAAAGGCCCAGCCAGGCCGTCAGGCCCGGCACGGTCAAAGGTTTTTGGTTGCGGCTTTTCCCTAAAAACGAGGGCAAGCCGTAACGTGTCATCAGTAATGCGCTGATAATGCCAGCGCTGGCGAATACCGCAATCTGGCGGAATCCGGGGTAGCCTGTGGCCGCCAGCGCCAGATAACCCACCACCGTGGTGCCGCCGCCCATGAGCAGCGCCGGCCAAAGTTGCTTGGCCACCGCTTCGGCGTCCGTTTGCCGGCCACGCCAATGGGCCATCACATGAATGGGATAGTCCACGCAGACGCCAATCAAGGTAGCGCCCAAAGCCAGCGTCAAGCCATGAACATAACCAAAACTCATCTGGGTGGCCAACGTGCCTGTGGCGAAGGCAAATGCCAGTACCAAAAAGGTGCCCAGCAAGCTTTTCAAAGTGCGGAATAACAGGATAAATACCGCCATCACCCCCAGGCTGGAAATCAAGGTCACCCGGTTGACATCGGCCTGGATACGGCTTTGCGCCGCCACGGCAAAGACCGGCACGCCGGTCATGGTGAGTTTCAAGCCGGCCCCGGCTGTCCGCGCCAGTTGGCTGAAAGCTTGCCGGATGGTGCTTTGCAATGTCCTTTGGGCATGAAAATCGAAAGCGCTTGCCTCGCTTTCCAGAACAATGGGGTAAAAACCTTCCTGCCGCTTGGCGCCGCCTTGCAACTTGTCCCGCCAATCGGCAAAGGCTTCCAGGGTCAACAGCAAGGGATCCCGGGGGGCGATTTGTTGAATCCAATCACCCGCGGGAGACAATAACGACTGTTTCAGCAGCGCCGCCCGCCCGGGCAAGGCATCGATGGAGATTAGCCGCCGCGCTTCATGTTCGGGATCGAGGCTGTAAATCTGCCAGGCGTGGCCGGCATAACGGCGAATCACTTGGTGGATGGAAACCGGAGGTTCAAAGGCGGGCCAGGCTTTGGCAACCCCGGGCAGCGTCTTGAGTTTGTCTAAAAACGCTTGGCCAAATTGCCGCAGCCCGCTTTCACCGGCGGAAACGCTCTTTTCAGGTTCGACTGCCAGCAAATAGCGGCGGGCAAAGACCTGATGCTGGAGCTTTTCCACCATTCTCATGCCCGGCCCAACTTCGCCCACAAAGAATACCGACAAGCGGGACTCGAAACGCAATTGCCAGGCCAACGCCGCGATGATGACTCCCAGCAGCGCCAGAATAGCGAGCCGGCGCTTCATTCCCCGCGGGCTTCCCGAATCAGGCGGGCAATGGCGTATTGCAAGTCCGGCCCTTCCTGATCGAGGACGAATTCAGTCCGGCTGAGATCGCCGTCTTTTTCCTCCAGGGTGAGCAGGCGCTGCGTGCCCTGTCCTTGCAAGGTTACTTTCTTGAATGGGGCGGCTTCAGGGTCTAAGGGAAGCAACCGTATTTGCCACTGCCTGCCGTCTTGCGTCACTGACATTTTGTAATGCCGCCGGACTTCGTCCAGGTCGCCCTGCATCAAATGACGCAGCAACAACACCCCCTGGACTTGCGGATAACGGGAAGGCAGCGAAAGCCGGCGCCGTTCACCGGTGCGGCTGTCAAAATACAATAATTCATCGGGCGTTGCCGCCATGATGACCCGGTGAGGGCTGAGTTGCAGCTTGATCATCACCCCGCCGGGAGAAGCCAACATATAACCATCTCCTTGCCACGGACTGGTGAATAACTTGAGTTGGCGGGTTTCCTTGTACTGGAATTGAGCAGGTTGGTCGAGGTGGAGCCGGCGGTAAATCGTATCGGGGCCGGCCTGGCAAAACGGCGCCATCAACAACAGAAAGCCCATCCCGGTTTTAAAGCATGTCAGGAGTTTTTCCATAAACTTTTCCCATGTTTGAGAGCTTCCCGCAAGGTTTCGTGGGGCGGCGGCGCCCGGTCCAGATCGGGGAAGCGCCAGCGGCGGTACAGGTATTCCCCCATTATCAGCAGCCCTATCAAAAGATAAATGCCGATCCCGTGAAACCATGTCCAGACTTGCCCGGATGCGAGAAAGGTCAAGGCGAAAGACATCATGGCCAGCAATACGAAAAAAGCCGTCCAGATTTGAGTCAGGCGGCGGGTATAGGTCAAAAGGTGGGGGGGAAGATCCTTGAATTGCAAGCGCACCATCCGTTCAATCAGCGGGGGCGGCGAGCGCAAAGTTCTGCCGAATACCCAGGCCAACAATAAAAAGGTAACGCCGGGTACGGTTTTGGTGACGGCCGGCCCCAGCCACAGTACCCCAATCACCAACGCCAGAGACAATCCTCCCCACAACAGCCGTTCCGCCATTGTCTGGGTGCGCAAAGCCCGCCACC
>JALSQY010000228.1 GCA_026985035.1 Methylothermaceae bacterium | reverse complement strand
AATTTCACATGCAGCCAGCCGCTTTCGCCATAGAGATTCCAGGCATAACTGCCCAGCATCCAAAAGCCGAAAAGAAAGGTCAAGAGCATTCCCGGGGTCATGATGCCGAAAAATAATTTCCTTTCCATGACTTTGAAACGCTCTTTGCTGATGGTGTCTTCCGCCATGGCGTGATAGACGAACAGCCTTGGAAGATAAAATAACCCGGCAAACCAGGTCACCATGAAAATGATATGAAAGGCTTTAAGCCACATCAGGCCGCTCCTTGTTTGGTTGAGGTTAGCAAGGTTTCAATTTTGCCGCGAATTCCGGGCTCTTGGAGAATGCCGGTTTGCCGCCAGAGGATCTTGCCATTGGCAATGAGCAATTGCGTGGGCACCAGCCGCACACCGCTGAAAGCGCTGGCGATTTCACCAAAAGGGTCAAGGATGACAGGGTATGGCAGCTGTCTTTTCCGGCTGAAGGTGACCACCCGGTTGGGCGGGTCGTAGGCCATGGCGATGGCAAGAATTTCCAGGCCCAGTCCGTGGTAGGTCCGCCATAACTTGGTCAAAAGCGGAATTTCCTGCAGACAGGCGGGACAATCCGTCGCCCAGAACACGACAAGCGCAGGCCCTGGGATTTGCGCTAAAGTGATTTTTTCTCCAGTGATGGTAGTCAGTTTCAGATCAGGCACTTGCGCTGGCTGTTGCCGCCACCATAGCCCTATGGCAAGCAAGGCCAGGAATAAAAAAGCCAGCGTGTACTTAGTCTTCTTGTATTTTGCGGACATAGCTTTTTGTCATGGTGGTATAGAGTGGCGCTGGGTTGAACAGTCTGGCGGTGCCCGAGGCAATAAAGGAGGCGGCAATCAATGGCAGTAACAATTCGTGGGTATCGGTCATTTCCATTACCAGAACAAAGGCCGTCATCGGACTTTGCAACATGCCGGAAAAGTAAGCCGTCATGGTCAGCAAAATCATGGTCAGTGGTGCCGCCAAAGGGAGCCAGCCATGAAGATCGGCGCCCAGACCGGCTCCCACCGACAACGAGGGCACGAACAAGCCGGCGGGAACACCGCACAAAGCTGTCCAATAGGTGGCCAGCATTTTCAGAAAAGGGAAGTCAACCGGCATGGTGGCGGGATCAGTGAGAATGCGTTTAAGCATGGGGTAACCGGTGCCAAAAGTGGTGCCGGCCGAATAAGTACCGATAGCCGCCAGTCCCAGTCCGCAAGCCATTGCCAGCAACAGGCGCTGGCGCGGGGAAATGGCTGCCAGGATACGGGCACTGAATAGAAAGATGCTACTGAAAAGTCCGCCCATTAGCCCGCCCGCCACGCCACACAGTGGCACCACCAGCCAACTGCTGCCTTTGGGCAATACGGCCTGACTGGATCCGAGAAAGATATAATGATCCAGCACCACGAAAGCGGTCATGCCGGAAAAGATAATGGCGGTCAGCACCAAGCTGCCGATCTTCTCCTCCATGGAATGGCCCAATTCTTCAATGGCGAAGATGATGCCTGCCAGGGGAGCGCTGAACAGGGCGGCAAATCCGGCGGCGCTGCCTGCCAGGATAAAGCCGCGTTCCAGATAATGGCTGGGAAAGCGGGCCGCTTTTCCCAGGGAAGTCATAATCGAGGCGCCTATTTGAATGGCCGGCCCGCCCAATCCCGCCGAAGCGCCAGACAGGAGTCCGAGATTGGTGAGGATGACTTTTCCCAAGGCTATCCTAAAGGAAACAAAACGCGAGCGCAGGGCTAAGTTGTGATGAATGGCCAGCGCAGCTTTGACCTGGGGAACACCGCTGCGTTCCGCGCCGCTGAACCAGCGTTCTGTCATCCAAACGACCGCCGCCAGACCAAACGGACAGATCAGAAACACCAACCAAGGATTTTGAGTGCTGAGCGCGCGGAATTCGGCTACCGCCTGCTCGCTGATCAAAGTGAGGGCGCTGATGAATAGCCCGACCAGAATCGCCCCGCTCCAAAACACCAGTCGCTGTTTCCAGACGCTGGCGGAAAACAGGGAAGCAGCGGGAGTTTCAGTGGGTGTGGTCATGGGGGAGTTAAAAATAGAAGATAAATCATTATATCAAAGCGCCGGAGGTATAATTCCCACTCAAGCACTTTGAGCAGGGCAATCACATGACCGCCGTTTCTCCCGTTCATGTGATGTTGCACGGCATTGAAGCCCTTTTCCCTCTGGGAGAGAGATTGGGGGTGAGGGCTTGGGCTGGTGAAAGCGGGGGATATTTCTCCCTCACCCCCGGCCCCTCTCCCATAGGGAGAGGGGAGATAAGTCGGTTCATGCGATTGCCCTGGCACTTTGAGTTTAGGAGCTAACAGCGAATGATTTCAGCGGCAATTGTAGGAGGAACCGGCTACACCGGGGTGGAGCTGCTTAGAATTCTGGCAGGCCATCCCCAGATCAGCATTGAAATGGTGACTTCCCGCAGCGATGCGGGAAAACCACTGGCAGAGGTTTATCCCAGCCTGACCGGGAGGCTGGATTTGCGTTTTGTTGAGCCCCAGGTTGAAGCGCTGTCACAGTTTGACGTGGTGTTTTTCGCCACCCCCAATGGCACCGCCATGCAGTATGCGGAAAAGCTGCTGGAAAAACAGGCTGTTGTCATTGATCTTGCGGCCGATTTCCGTCTGCGGGACCCAAAATTGTGGGAGATCT
>JALSQY010000227.1 GCA_026985035.1 Methylothermaceae bacterium | reverse complement strand
CAAGTTTTAGGAAACTCTAATTTTTCACATCTGCGAGGAGGATCCGTCATGAGCCAACCACTCAGTGAAGAAGAAAAACAACAAATTCTCAATTCCCCCCCCAAAGGCACTTGGGCACTATTACTCATGGTCGGCATTGGGATGGCCGTCGCTTGGTTGTTCCTCTATTTCGGCGTTTTCATTCCCCGTGGCAGCGTTCAATGAGGTGAATCATGCATATTGATCCATTAGAAAAAAAATGGCTCTACATTGCCTTTGGCATGGTGGGGCTGTTCTTGGGGGCAATATTTCTCACTGCCTTGATTCCGGGCATTCATCCACCCAGCAATGTGGAAACCATCGATTCCGCCCGCTTACACTTGAGTGAAGAGTTTGCCGAAGATAACTTGGGAGTCAAAATCAATCCCGACGGCACCATTAGGGTAACCATGGTGGCTGGCCGTTACGGTTTTTTTCCGCGCCATGTCACTCTCCCTGCTGATACACCCGTGACTTTCCGCTGGGCCAGCATAGATGTATTACACGGCGTCCACATGCCCATGACCAATATGAGCACCATGGTGGTTCCTGGATTTGTGGCGGAGGTAACCACGGTTTTTCCAAAACCCGGCGACTACCCGTTATTGTGCAATGAATATTGCGGAACCGGCCACGACTTCATGTGGAGCAAGGTCACTATTGTGGCAAAACAAACCTGGGAGCGCGAGCACCCAAGCCAAGGAGGTAAATCATGATAGACACTCATGTTAGACGTTTGAGCGCCTGGAATATGATTGTAGCCTTTGCGGCTTTTATCCTGGCTTGCTTCATGGGCTTTTTTCAGGTTCTTGAGCGCAGCGGACTGTTTGATTTCCTGGAATCGCCCAAACTGTACTTCGCCTCGGTCAGCACCCATGGGGTACTCATGGCTTATGTACTGACCACCTTTTTTATCATGGGTTTTGGTTATTACACTGCCGCTACTTCGTTAAAACGCCCCATCTGGAAACCTTCCATTGCTTGGACTGGATTTTTCGTCACCTTGGCGGGAACCGTATTGGCGGCCATTCCACTACTCACTGGCAAGGCTTCCGTCCTTTATACCTTCTATCCCCCCATTCAAGCCCATCCCCTCTTTTACATTGGCGCGGCTTTATTGGTGGTAGGCTCATGGGTATGGTGCGCCATCATGGTCATCATGGCCGTGCAATGGAAACACGATAATCCAGGTCAACCTCTGCCTTTGGCCATGTTTGCCACCGTCGCCAACGCCTTGCTTTGGCTTTGGACCAGCGCCGGAGTGGCAATGGAGGTGGTATTTCAGCTCATACCGTGGGCATTGGGTTGGAGTGATACGGTTGATCCAGGGCTTGCCCGCACCCTCTTTGCCTGGACCTTGCATCCCATTGTCTATTTTTGGTTGATTCCCGCCTATACCGCGCTGTATTGTTTCGTACCCAAAGCCGCTGGTGGATATCTGTTCAGTGACGAGATGGCGCGGCTGGCGTTTTTGGGGCTTTTGGTATTCAGCTTGCCGATTGGATTTCATCACCTGTATATGGATCCTGAACAAGCCGCGGGCTGGAAGTTGATGCACGGGGTGGGTACGTTCATTGTCGCGGTCCCCACCCTGGTAACGGGATTTACGGTATTAGCCTCCATGGAAATAGGCGGACGACTTAACGGCGGCAAAGGGCTATTTGGCTGGATAGGCACTCTCCCCTGGCGCAACCCCATGGTGTTGGCGGCGATTCTGGCCTTTTTAATGCTGATTTTGGGAGGCTTCGGCGGTATCGTCAACGCCAGCTATGCTTTGAATGCCATGATCCACAATACAGCGTGGGTGCCGGGGCACTTTCATCTTATTTTTGCCGGCACCACAGTGATTATGTACTTCGCCATTGCTTATCACCTTTGGCCAAAGATCACCGGCAAAAAGCTTTATTCCAATACCCAAGCCTTGATTCAACTCTGGACTTGGTTCATCGGCATGACCGTCCTCAGCTCTCCGTGGCACATATTGGGAATGCTTGGCCAACCACGGCGGATCTCCAGTGTCACCTATAACAGTTTGCTCACTCTGGCATGGGATCCTTATGAGCTGTTCATGGTCATTGGCGGCGCCATCCTTTTGGGATCGGCCTGCCTTTTCATTTATATCCTCGTGAAAACCCAGGTCAACACAGAACAGGAGGCCAACGTGGAACCTGAGTATTCTCAGCCCATTCATCCGCCCGAAGACATGCCCCAGTGGGTGGAAAACATCAAACTGTGGAATATCGTGATTGCGGTTTATATGCTGGCGAGCTTTGGCATTCCCATCGCCCAGTTCTTTTTCATGGAAACATTCGACTCGATTCCCTGGGGGTACTGATATGCGGAAATTGATCATTGGACTCAGCTGTCTACTGGCGACCGGGCTAAGCCAGGCGGAACCTTCCAGCAAAGTGGCCTGGACGGCGGAAACCTTGAACCTGGTTGAAAGCGGCAATCCCGAAAAGGGCAAACAGCTTGCCGAAACCTGTGCCAGTTGTCACGGTAGCGAAGGCATCAGCAGCAATCCCGCATTCCCTTCTTTGGCGGGACAATTGCCGACTTACCTGTACCGGCAACTACGCGATTACAAGGATGGCAGCCGGCAAAATCCCTTGATGCAAAACTTCGCCAATGGCCTGAGTGACCAGGATATGGCGGACTTGGCTGCTTGGTA
>JALSQY010000226.1 GCA_026985035.1 Methylothermaceae bacterium | reverse complement strand
CTGTCACGGCTTTGACCTCAGGCAACTGTACAGACGCCTCAACCGCTTGCATGCCAACAGCGGAAAACTGGCCCACGCCCGCCGCCACCGGCAGGGAGACAAGCCATAACGCTATCATGCAAAAACAGGCCCGGAGAAACATCAAACCATCAGTCCAAAAATCATTTTGACTATTCAACCTTAGCAGACAATTGAATGAGAAGCAACCACCAGCCCCAGTGCGAACCGACTCTCCCCTCTCCCTCTGGGAGAGGGCCGGGGGAGAGGAGGAAAACACTGTTGCATTCATCGGCTCAAGCCCTCACCCCACCCCCTCTCCCAGAGGGAGAGGGGCTTCAATATATCTAAGGATGAACGGGAAAAACAGCAGTCATCCGATTGCCCTGGGGTTACACCACACTCACCCGGGTTTGGTGCGTTTTAACCCCGTTTCAATACCGGTCAGTCAATCACCCTCAAGGAAGAGATAATAAAAAAAGAAGAAACAATTGTTTTAACCCCGTTTCAATACCGGTCAGTCAATCACCTCTCACCCTGTCAGGCGGCGTGCCATGCGGCCTCCAGAGGCCGTTTTCGGCCCGTCCCCGCGGTGTCACGGAGAACCCCTGTCATTTCCGGCCATAATCGACAATTTCCTTTTGATTTCAATGGTCTGCCCGAATTTACAGGTCTTGCCCGTAACGTCTTGAAAATCCTGACAAACGCCATATCCAGGGGCGGGCGCCTTTTCCGGGCCGAAATCATTCTAGCGCCGTCCGCTTGGACTTGCAAGCTTTCTGACCAGGGCAATCATGGCAGGACTTTTGAGCGCATCTCGCCCGGCAATCTTTGTTGCCGGGTTTAATATTCGTCCCGGGAACCCTGGCGGCGATTGATCACATAGCCTGTGACCGGTGCGCTAAACGGTAACAGCAGCACCCCTGGCAACCACAGCACTTGGCGGCGCTGGCGGATGCCATGAATCCCGATGGTCATACGCTCATGGCCCCGGCGCGGTTGGGCCCGGTAAGTTCCCAGCAACCGGTCCCACCACGGCAGGTTGAAGCCAAAATTGCAATTGGCTTCGTCATCGGCTATCGAGTGGTGCACCCGATGCATGTCTGGCGTCACAATCAGCCAGCGCAGCACCCGGTCCAATGCCCCCGGCAGGTAAACGTTGCCGTGGTTGAACATGGCGGTGGCGTTGAGCAGCACTTCGAAGATCACCACCGCCACCACCGGTGCACCCAACAGCACGATAGCGGCGGCTTTGATTCCCAAGGAAATCAGGATCTCCAATGGATGAAAGCGGATGCCGGTGGTGACGTCGAAATCCACATCGGCATGATGTACCCGGTGCAAACGCCACAGGGCCGGCAAGGCGTGGAACATGACATGCTGCAAATAGATAATCAGATCCAAAGTCACAACCGCGATCAGCACTTCCCACGGCGGTGGCAGTGACAACACTCTCAGCAACCCCCAGCCCTTCTGCCCGGCGTAGGCGGCAACGCCAACCGCCGCCATGGGAAACAGCAGCCTCACCAGCAAATTGTTGATCAGCGCCAACCCAAGATTATTGAGCCAGCGTACCGGCCTGGGATTGTGCCACTGCCGCCGCGGCAGCAGGGTTTCCCACAGGATCATCAACATCAGCACCAGGGCAAAGCAACCCAGGCGAACCGCAATTTCGTGGCTAAGAATCCAGTGTTGCCAAATAGGCATTGTGCCCCCGAAAAGTAAGCATTTTTCCGCTGAAGACCGGCAAAGGCCCCAGTAATACCCTGTATAGAATCATTATTCGCTGACAGCCTTTATTTGGTCAATAATATCTTTTTTATGTTTTTTGATCAGGGAACCTCTTATATGGATATCACCGATATCATGCTTATGGGTTTCCAGCAGCAGGCCGATGCCCAGCGACGGGTGGCCGCCGAGGTGGGTGATCAGTTCGCCGGCCTCACGGGCGTGCGCCAGAGTCACTTCAGGCTGGGCCTGCATCCAGGAGACGATGGGAATGCGGCTATAACCGAAGACCATCAGGGAATAATGGGTGTAGCGGACCACGCCGGCCAGTTCGAATTCCAGGATCCGGTTCAGCAGGTCGATGGTGTTCAGGGGCGCCTCCTTTTCGGTGGGTGGATGGAAGTAAAGCGTGTCGTTTCGGGAGCGCTTCAGGTGCTCGTTACCACGCAACCCGCCCGCACCGATTCCCCCGTACAGCAAGCGTAACAGAGCCGGTTCCGGCAGTTCCAGCCGAAGTTTATCGTCGAGTCGCCTTCCGAAAACATTCGAATGTCAGCCGGTTCTGACCGTCATGGCGGCGGTTCTCAGCAGATCGAGCAGGTCGAACACGCGGGCGAGGTAGTGATCGTGGATTTTCAGTTTACTTTCTCCCTTTCCCCGAAGTTCGTTGCCCAGCTTGTCGATCAGTTGCTCCAGACGGCGTCGGTGCACCCCGGTTACCGCCAGGAGGGGATCGGTCACCACGCCTGTCAGGGTGGCGACGACGGCCAGGGAGGCCATCAGGGCGCCGGTGGAGGCGACGACCAGTCCGGCAGAGGCGGTCACCGGAAAGACCGAGTAGTACCAGGCCCCCAGGGTGGGGCCGAGCCAGAAGTTGGCGACGGCGACGTGATGGGCGATGGCGCCGGCCAGGGCGGATCCCCCGGCGATCGCTCCCGGCGTGGCCTTCTGAAAGGCGGCGTAGCCGCTCGCCAGGGTGATCA
>JALSQY010000225.1 GCA_026985035.1 Methylothermaceae bacterium | reverse complement strand
CACTTTGGCTGCCTGCAGCGGGAAACGGATCGACTTTTCCGACCCTCTCCGCAGCGTGGAAGACATTTTTTGGGATGTCAAAAAACAAATGCGCAAACCGGGCGAGAAACTCGTCACCCATCCGGACCGGGTTTGGCGGCAGTACCGGTGCAGCAACCGGAAGTTGCCCTTCATCCAGATAGAATCCAACGAACTGTTGCCCCCCCGGCTGACCGCCGGCGAAGAACTCAACCATCATCTGGTCTATGTGATGTGCCCGGCCAGGCCCGCCCAGGTAGTGGGCGGTCAATTGAACCGCACCCTTTATTTCCGTGGCAGGCCGTTATTCACAGACCGCACGCCGGGCTTTGAATTCAAGCCCGGCCGCTGGGCGGTGGATGCCTTCATCACGGTTTCCCCTAAAGCCCAAACCGGGGTGTATTCACTAGAGACCCGTTTCGATAAAAGGTCGGTACGGATAAATGCCACACAACATTTCGTGGTGGAGTGAAAATCTGTTCCAAAGACATGGGGGTATTACAGGCTACAAATACTTTCGAACCCACTCCAGAGAGCCGCCAGCCAACTCAACCAGATTGTAATGCCAGCGCCTCCAGCACTGTCTGGACATGTTTCATCCCCTGGCCTAAATGGTGCCTGATTTCTGCCATGGTAACCAATCCTTCCGATTTCCCGGCCGCCCAGTTGACCACCACCGCCAGACAGGCGTATTCCAGTTCCAATTCGCGGGCCAAAGCAGCCTCGGGCATTCCGGTCATGCCCACGATATCGCAGCCATCGCGCTCCATGCGCAAAATCTCCGCGGCGGTTTCAAGACGCGGGCCCTGGGTGCATCCATAGCAGCCGCCTGCAATCAAAGCAGGATCCATGTTTTTCCCTGCCGTTAGAATCTGTTGCCGCAGGGACTCGCTGTAGGGATAGGTAAAATCGACATGGGTCACCGGGCTGTCGTCGCTTTCAAAAAACGTATGGGGACGGCCGTAGGTGTAATCGATCAACTGATCGGGGACTACCAAGCGCTGTGGCGCCATTTTGCGACTGATTCCACCTACGGCGGCCACTGCAATGACGTGGGTGACCCCTTGTTGCTTGAGGGCGGCAATATTGGCGCGGTAATTGATTTGATGGGGAGGAATGGTATGGGAGGGACCGTGGCGGGCGAGGAAGATCAAATCCAGGGATTCCAGGCGGCCAAAAATCAAGGGAGCGGAAGGTTCGCCAAAGGGTGTGGAGATCTTTACCTCCCGCGCGCGGGTCAATGCTTCCAGCCGGCAAAGGCCGGATCCGCCTATTACCGCCAGTTTCATGCTGTCTCCTTGCATGCGAAGATCCCCGGCGCATTGCGCAGGTAGCCTTTGTAATCCATGCCGTAGCCAAAGATATACCGGTTGGGCGCCGTAAGGCCGACATAATCGGCGCGGCACGGCTTAGGCTGGGGTAATTGCTTGTCCACCAGGACAGCGATTTTCACGGATAAAGCGCCTTCCTCCCGGCAAAAAGCCTGGATCGCCGCCAGGGTGACGCCTTCGTCCAACACGTCGTCGAGTAATAACACATGACGGCCTTTTAAAGGTGTGCTGGGTTTTTGCAGCCAATCCAATTGATCGCCCTGGGTTTTGCCCCGGTAGCGGGTAGCGTGCACGGTATCCAACTCCAGTAAAAAAGGCAATTGAGGCAAGAGTTTGCCGGTCACGATAATACCGCCATTCAAAACACACAATAATACTGGATTGGCTTCGGCCAGATCACCAGTGATCGTTTCCGCAAGCCGGGCGATGGCTTGCTCGACTTCGTCCGGTGAACAGAGGCAATCAGCGTTGGCACGGACCCTTTCTATTTCCTGCAGATCAACCATCCGATGCCCTGTCTTTTTTCGCCAACTCCAATTGCAGGGACTCGATTTGCCGTTCGAGACTTTCAATAAACGCCAACAGCGCGCCAATCAGAATGCCTGTCCACACCCCAATGGAAAGAAAGCCGGCTTCTTCGAGAAAAAGATCGTTCATATGGGCCAAATCCAGACCCGCAAACACGAAAATTTGGACGATGAATATGCCACCTATCACCTTGGCTCTTTGGAGAAGCGGGGCTTTGTGACATAAAAACCAGGACAGCCCAATCCCTATCCAGGTGCCAAAATAAAGGGCAATGGTGATTTTTTCGAATTTAAAGGCGCCAAAAAAAACAATCAGCACCAAGTGGGCACCCAGAATAGATAACAAGATTTTTTTTGTAGAGGACATGAGTATTTCTGCTCCAAAAATTCAGTTGATTTGATCCAAAAGCTTTTCCAGCCGGCTTCGTATAATACATAGGTTTTCCAGAGGCAATCCCTGTTTCTTTGCCCGCAATTTGGCTAACCTGTTTTGCTTCCCAGGGGGTTGGCGCCACCTGATGGCATCAAGCAAGGCAACGCTTTCACCGGGACAATTGCAGGCCAGCAGCAGATCACAGCCAGCGGCCAAAGCCGCCTCCGCCCGGTCCCGAATATCCCCCATGCAAGCAGCGCCCGCCATCGCCAGATCGTCGCTGAAAATGGCGCCCTCAAAAGCCATTTGGCCACGTAAAATGTCTTGCAGCCAGCGGGATGAAAACCCGGCGGGCAAAGAATCCACGGCGGGATAAACCACATGGGCGCACATGACAGCTTCCAGCCCCGACTGGATCAACCGGCGAAAGGGCAGCAAGTCCCGGCTTTCCAATTGGCGCCAGGAACGGTCATCTTCGGGCAAGGTGTGGTGGGAATCGGCCGCCACCCCTCCGTGACCCGGAAAATGCTTGCCCACCGCCGCCATCCCTGCCTGCCGCATGCCATTGGCGAAAGCGCCGGCCAATACCGCTACCGCTTCCGGTTCTCTGGCAAAAGACCGGTCACCAATCACCTCACTGATCCCGCTGTCCACATCCAATACCGGCGCGAAACTCAAATCCATATCCACTCGGCGAAGTTCCGCTGCCATCAAAAAGCCTGCCAATTGTGCCGCTGCCAGCCCCCTCTTGTGATCTTTGGCATAGAGTTCGCCAAAGCGAGCCGCCGACGGCAGGCGGGTGAACCCTTCCTGAAAGCGCTGCACCCGGCCGCCTTCCTGATCGACGGCAATCACCAAAGGTTTTTTGGCGGCCTTACGGATCTGGGCAGTGAGCGCCTTTATTTGCTGCGGTGACTGATAATTGCGGGCAAATAAAATAATACCGCCCACCCCGGGATGGGACAGCCATTCCCGCTCTTCCGCCAACAACTCGGGCCCTTCCAAGTCCAGCATGAAAGGCCCCATGGGAAAATCCGGCATGAGAGTGAACCTGTTTTAAAGAAAGGAGATTATACCGTGTTCCGCCAGCGGCTCAGCCTTCTTATCTCTGCTGACAAGTCAGGAACGATTTGGCCTGCGTCTTTAATCAGACGTTACCGGTTGCGGGCATGAAGCATCAAACGTTTTCCGGAAAGCGATTATTGAGCAGCGCCAATGCCATTGCCTTATATTGGCATTGCAAGTGGCAAGTCAATTTCTTTGAGGTCGAAATTGTGATCAGCCTTAACATTTCCAAACCCATGAAGGGATAAATTCGTTGGTGAATCTTGCTCCATGCGTTCCCTGTTTCATTTTTATAGACGCCCAATGCTGATTGGATAATTGAAGGGATCAGGGATTCCCGGGAATTCATCATTTCGAAAAAGCAAACCTGCCCCAGCAACTTTCCCAGATCGAATGCCGGATCGCCAATACTGCCGCAGCGTTCGAAATCGATGATGCCTGCTGTTTGCGAATTCACCAGGATATTTTTAGGGCCCAGATCCAGATGGAAAAAACCCTTGCCGGCGGAAGCCAAGCTTTCCCGCTGGAGTACAACAAGCCTTGACTCTACTGGTTTAGAAAACGATGCGGCCCCAACCGCCTGTGTCCAAAGATTAAACTGCAAACGCCAATGGGACAGGTCGGCTTTATCGTCTCCCCAAAATGCAGGAACCGGGTTGGCGTGGACATGGCAACGGCCAAGAAAAACCGCCGCCTGTTCTATGGCCTTTTTGCCGAAGCAACCTTGTTCGGGCTGAAATTGCAACGTATTCCCCAAGGGGCAAACTTCGCTTAGAACCAGAGTGCGGGTGGGATTATGAAAATAGACGACTTTGGGCAGTTCGACATTCACCCATGGTTGCCTCGCCAGCCATTTGAGCGCGCTTCGTTCCACATAGAGGCGCTTTCTCGGTTTCAGGCCCTTGGGATCATCCCAACGGGCGGCTTTGGGGGTATCGTGGGCGGTTTTGATATAGTACCGCAAGCCATTTTTTAACCGCACACGCATGACTTCATCGGTTTTGCCGGGTTTGGCGCTGTCTATGGAGGCGATTTCTCCAAGCGTATTTTGTTTGAAGATCGAAACCATCCTTTGCTGCGCCATTTTTCCAAGAGGTCTGAGGGAATTGCGGCAGATTTCCCATACTTGGCGGCGCTGATGGTTGGTTAAATGTTCTGGTAACGCCGCCATGAAAGCTTGCCGGCCTGCTTCGCCCTGGGCCAGATGGGCCCGGATCCTTGTCGCGCCCCCCGGCAGCGGCTGAGACCGAGAAGGGATGATTTCCGCCGGGATGCCGGACCGGCTGGACAAAACGCGGACTTTTTTGAAACGCCCGCCATCCTCACTCAGCTCGTTTTTGCCGGCGCAGAATATCAACCGGGTTGTGTGGCTTACCCTTTCAAAATAAGACAATGCCTGCCTGACCGCGCTTTGTGGCGCCAATTCCACCCGCACCTTTGGCATACCCTGTAGATAGATAGCCCAGATCTTCAAGGCCACCTCTGGCGCCAGGGCGAAATTTGTTCCCGGTACCTGACGGTTGCGGTTGGTGATTATGACCACCACTTCATCCACGTCGGTCCGTTGCACCAGCGATTGTACCGCTTCGAAATGGGCCCGGTGAGGCGGCCGGAAAGCGCCGGGAAACAGGGCTATGGAGAATGGGTGGTCCATGATGGAAGGCCTATTCCCAATAGGCATGGGGGTAATGTTGATGAATCACAGTATCTTTGGTAATCAGGGAAGCTTGCAGTAAAGCTGCCTGGCCCACGATGAAAAGTCGGCGTCCCTTTCGTTTGATTGCCACTGGTTTTCCGCTCTCCAGCACGTGATCGAGAATGCGGTATGAATTGGCGCGCAGGTTGGATGGAGTCAAGATTTTCAACATAGTCACATCTCCTTAAATTAACGTACGCATTTTATTCCACCAAAATAAGTACTGATAAGTGTCTGATTTTGCAGGCAAAACGAAAATCGCATTTTTCGTTTTTGCGGACACCGAGAATTCATGGATGAATTATTCAACATTTCTTAATTGTGCAAAATTTCCGCCCACTCAAACCAATCTTGCAACGATCATCAAAAATTGTAATTCATTTTGAAAATCGCATTCCAAGCGGTTTCCCCTTCCAGTTCGCCATAAGCCTCTCCCGCCCGGAACATGCCTAAGGTGAGTTCCAGCTCTAGCCGCTTCCACTCTTCCAGCCCGATCACGATATTCAATTCCTGGCCAATGTCGCGGCTATCTCCTTTGGGCTCGGCACGCAGGCGGGCATTGCGCAGAAACGGTTCGGTACGCACCTGGCTGTATTTGTGGTAGAGAATCTCCACGGAACTGCTCTGTAACAAAGGGAATCCCAACGCCACCGTCCAGATATGCAGGTTGGACAGTTCCGGCCGCAGCAATTCCCCATACAGACGGAAACGGTCCACGCCCCGGAAGCGGACATTGTTATCCTGCAGCCCGGTCTGCTGGAACTCGTGGGAGCCTACTGCATAAGCCAAAGTGAAAGTAGGGTGGAGGGGCAAATCAGTTTCCAAGATTACACCGCTATCCACAGCCCAGCCGAAGATACTCCGCTGATCAATGGACTCGATTCGTTTCACACTATCCTTGCCGGTGCCAGTAAAATTCACCCGGCGTTCCCGCCCCCCCATCCAGGCATTGTCCAGCCAATATTCCATTTCCAGGTGCTCGCCCAGATCCAAGCTGCCCGTGGCGCGTACCCCGCCCCAAGTCAAGGTGGCATCGCTTCTGTCTTGTTGGGATTCCTTAACCAGTTCACCGATATGGCCGGCTCGGGAATGGTCGTTTTGATGCAGGAAAAATAACGCCAAGCCATGACTGGAATCCCATTGCCAGCGGGCACGGGATAGAATGCGCAAGACATCATCCTGCTTGGCATCGATACCATCATCCTCAGTGGACAGCACCAATGCTTCCTGCCCGATGCCTAGTTCGAAATGGAAAAATGGCCGGGTGATATAGAGCCGGACTGCATCCAGATTTGCGTCCCACCACCATTCGCGGCGGTCCTGAAAATTTTGCCGGCCAATCTGAAAGCTGATGCCGCTTTCTAAAATATCGCCCCAGAAAAACCAGGACTCCCCGCGCCGCAGCCGGCGCTCGGCGGTCTTGTCCCGCCCGCCCTCGCGATAGAGCTCTATTTCCCCATCTAGCCGGCCTTCCAGAAAAATGGCCGTCATCTTAGACGGCGCATAGAATATTTCCAATTGAAGCTGGGAACTGATGCGCAACCGGTCATCGTCCCTGGCCGGATCGAGTTTCAAATCCTCCTCGTAGCGAGGAGTCAGGCCGAATTCACCACCAATGATCAATGGGCGGCCAAACAGATCGATACGGAACTGATCTTCCGGCCGGGCGTCGTCCTGGCGCCGGGTCAGCTGGAGGGCGGGGTTGGTCAGGTTTTCCGGAACCACGCCGGTAATACCAAGGATCACTATCCGGTTGCGGTCTCCGGACACGGGCTGGGCATTTTCAACCGTGCCCAGCAAAACAACTTCGCCCTCTGGGAAATTATCAGATTCCGCTGTGATGGTATTGGCGATGAGTTCACCTTTCTTGCTCCGCTTGACCTTGACTTTGACCGCTTTGCCCCGCCTCAATTGCTGGCGTTCCAATTGCTGAAAACGGGTACCGGCATGCCAGCGGATTTGTGCAAGACCGATATGAAACTGTTTTTTTTGGGCATCGATTTTCCCGATGACCCCGGCAATCTGGCCGTGCGTGGGATTTTTGCGTGGATCGCGGAATTTGACTTTGTAAACCAACAGGGCGTTACCATGCCAGCGGCCGGTGACTTTCAACCGCTGCCCCTTGAGACTGGCGGCTTGCGCTGGATGCATCAAGGACATCAAAAACACCGGCCAAAGCAGGGACAAAGGCAAACCAAGATTCATGACAATATTTCATTCATTAACGCCAAATTGACTTTGGGATGACTACTTAGCACTTTCAACAAAGCGGCCAGCAGCTGACGTTCAACACCATCCATCCGCTGGTGATGTAACATGATGCCTACCTGAGCCGATTGTTGAATGGCTTCCGCTATACGTTTGCCCAAGGGAAAAGGATACCTTTCCGCTCTCCGGAATTTGCCCGACCAATCGACGTGCACCGGGATTTCGGAAAGTTTTCCGGTGGCCAGTGGTTTGGCGCTAATGTCGCGGGATAAGGCCCTGAATCCCAATTCATTCAATGCTGCCACCGTCTCCTGGGTACAGCGGTTCCAGGGTGGGGTAAAAATCGGCTCTGAATAAGGACCGAAAGCCTCATTTAACAGTTGCCGACCGGCGGCGATATCTGCATATTGCTCCAGAAACAAGCGCTGGTCTCCAAATTCACACCTGCGCCCGCTACTTTGATGGTTGAAGTGGGCGTAACCATGCTGATGAAGCCCCAACACTTGCCTGTGGGTTTCGATCCGTTGCCGCAATTGAGAAGCCAATTCCGCGGTCAGCGCCATTGGAATCACCGCCAAGTCCATGGGTACACACAGGGAATCGAATAAATCCAGCAAGGGAAGCAAACGGTCGTCCGCCCAGCCACCATCGTCATCCCGGAAATAGATCGTGACCGGGCCGCTGACCCCATTCAATCCATTAAGGATCGGATTAAGCCACTGTCGCACGGCAGTCTCCCATTCTGTCGTTCTCCAGCAAGTGCTGGACTATTTCACAACTTGTGTCGGCACCGTTCAGTGCCAAACTGTGAGGATTGGGCCGGAAGGTCAACAACCGGCATGCGGTATCGGCCAGGGACTTAGGTGTCAATTGGGATTCGGGCAAGCACAGAGCGAGGCTGCGGCGGGCCAATAGCTGGGCCCGGCGCAATTGTTCATTTTCCCGGCCTTGGGCGTAAGGAACGAACAAGGCCGGGACGCCGGTTCGCAGGACATCCATGGCGGTGTTGTAGCCGCATTGGCTGATGGAAGCGGCAGCGGATTGGAGCACAGCAGTCAAATCCGGAACGCTGCGTAGAATCTGGATATCGGGCGAGCCTTTACGGCCCCGTTCCAACAACTGCCTGGTACTTTCCGGCACAAAGGGACCGGTGATCAAGGTCATGGGCAAGGCTTTTTGGGGCCAGATGATTGAATAAGCTTCAATAGCACAGTGGAGAAGCCTTTCTCCGACAATGCCGCCCCCCGCCGAAACCACTAGCCGACCGGTACCAAGGTTAGCTTCCGGCGAAAGGCTGGACGGTTTCCGGGGAACCACGAATCCAGTATAAAAAACCGGCTTGGCCATTGGCTTGCGGGGATGGAAAGAGTCTTTGAGGCCAATGAAGGCCGGATCAGAATGGACCAGCACGGCATCAAAGTAGCGATCCACCAGCCAGCGGGCACGGTCATCGTGGCGCTGTTGATCACGGCGCCCGGTGACCAGGATATCCCGCAGACTGCAAACCACGATGGACGTGGGAGTGATACGCCGGGCTTGTTTCAGCAGGGGTAGCAGTTCATAGGCGAATTTCTTGCGGCCGAAAGGGAATAACTCAATCAATAGGACATCGGGCTGGTAATCGGCGAAGAGACTTAAAATCTGGGTGCGACGTCTCTGCTTGGCCGCTTCCAACGGCAAATGAGACAAGCTGGCAAGGTCCGCCTGATCATTCATCCCCAAAGGCGGCAGATCGATTCGTTCGATATCTTCGGGAAATGGAATCCCCTCAGGTATTCTGCCGCCGTTTAGAAAGACAACCTGAAAACCGCTTGAAAATGCCTCGACCAAGGCCAAAGACCGTATCAAATGGCCCATACCAAGGGCGTGTTGACAGTAAAACAGTAACCGGGGACGATCATTCATGGTAAAGACTCTGTTAGTGCAG
This sequence comes from Methylothermaceae bacterium, assembly GCA_026985035.1. Taxonomy (GTDB): domain Bacteria; phylum Pseudomonadota; class Gammaproteobacteria; order Methylococcales; family Methylothermaceae; genus Methylohalobius. Next base: position 3,362 of record JALSQY010000225.1, on the reverse strand, counting down.
CCTGTACAAAATCCACCCTTCTCAAGCGCTTGCCGCCATTCTGCTGTTGAAAAGCAGGCTCATAGCGCCCCCAACGATAAAGACGGTGTTCCAGGAAAAGAACGGCTCAACCGTCCCTGTTCCAGGTGCAACACCTCATCGGCCTGGGCCATCAATACCGGTTGATGGGAAATGACGAGAATAGTCTTGTGGCGGCGGATTTGTTCCAGCGCCGCCAGGATCGTGGCCTGGGAATCGGCGTCGATGTTGGCCAACGGTTCGTCCAGTAACAATATGGGGCGGTCCAGCAATAACGCCCGGGCCAGGGAAAGCCGGGCCTGCTGGCCGCCGGAGAGATTGGCGCCGCCTTCTTCCAGTTGGCTGTCCAGTCCGTGGGGTAGGGCGTGTACGAACTCATCCATGGCCACCTGTGCCAGCACGCGCCAGATGGCCGAATCATTTGGGGGACGGTTGTTCAACCACAGCGCATCCCGGAGTCTGCCGGCAAACAGGTGGGCGTGTTGCAGCATAACGGCGAATTGGGACCGCAGCGATGCCAGTGTCACCTGGGAATAAGAGCGGCCGTCGATGGTGATTTCCCCGGCAGTGGGAAGTTGCTGGCGCAAGATCAAATTCAACAAAGTGCTTTTGCCGCTGCCGCTGGGGCCGGTGAGCACCGTCATCCGGCCCGCTTCCAAGCGCATGTCGATGCCGTACAAAACCGGCGGCCGGGGCTGACCGCCAGGATAGCGAAAGCAGACTTCCTTCAACGCTATGATTCCCCGACAGCTTTCTAGGGGGGTGGCGCCGGGGAGATCGTGGATTATCGGACGCTGGGCCAGCAATTCGCCCAAGTGTTCTGCGCGGCTCAGGCCTCTGCTGACCGCCGAGGCCATTTCGTTGATTTTCTCCACCGGCTTGAGCAATTGGACCATGTAGGCCACAAATACGGTCATATCGCCCACGGTCAATTGCCCCCGCGTCACCAAAATCCCGCTTCCTCCCAAAATCAGCGCTACCGCCAAGCCGTTGATGATCTGCATGGAACGCTCCAAGGCCACCGCCGCCGCAGTCTCTCCGATACCGGCCTGGAGGCTGGCGCGGTTGACGGCACGGAAGCGGCGGCGGATATAGTCCTCGGCCCCCAAGGCCTGAACCGTGTCCATACCCTTGACGAATTCCTGAGTGTATCCGGCTACCTCGCCTTCCTTGGCTCTTTTCAAGCGAGAACTGCGGCGCAACCGCCCGCCTTTGACGCTCACCAATACTGCCAGAATGACAACCATGGCCAAACCTGCAGCCGCCAACAGCGGTTCAATCGAATACATGATGGTCAAGGTAAAGACGGTTACTGCGGCGTGACGGAAGACCAAGGGAAAGGTCTTGCTCAGCAGCCGCACCAGATGGTGGACATCCACCAGGATATGCAAGCCTAGATCGCCGCCGCGGCGCCGGGAGCGCTGGATGACAGACAGGGTTTGAAAATGTTGCAGCACCTTGTCCCGCATGCTCAACACCATGCGTTCGCGGACCTTGGCGTTGGCCATCTTCTCCGCCGCGCCAAAAAAAGTGGCGCATAGCGCGATCAGGACATAACCTGAGGCGAACAGCAGAACTAGATGTTGCTGGTGAAAGACAAAATCAGTTCGACGGGTGAGCCAGTCAAGGATCTGTAGCGAAAGTTGCGGCAAGGGGTGGTCCGCCACGACGTAATCGATAATCAATTTCAAGGGCCAGGGCAGCAACACCAAAGCCCCAACAGAAACCAGACCGAACAAGTATCCCCGGAGCAAGATCCAGCGGCAAGCCCACAAATCCGGCCCCGCCAATTGCCAAACCTGATGCCAAGTGTTTTTTGATGCCGGTTTCATGCCCACTTGCACGCTCCGGCCAAGGGCGGCAACCATTCCGGAAAATCCTTCCCCAGCACCAAATTCCCCGCCAGTGCCATCAACGGTTGCAACAACGCCAGCCGTCCATGCTTTAAACGGGTAATGCCGCGTGTCATTCTTTCGTTGAGGAGGGCAATCGCCACATGCCAGCAGAGGTCTTCCGGGGCAATCGGCCAACGGACGTGCTGTTGATAATGATTCAAGAATCGGGCGATGGTCTTATGGGTCACGGATTCATCCAGCTGGCCCAGCAACGACAAGTTGAGCAAAGCGGCAATTAAGCTGCCGAGATCCGCCAGGGGGTCGCCGCGGTAAAGGTTGTCCAGGTCGATCAAGAAAACCTGTCCATCTTCTCCGGCGAGAATATTTTTAAAGTGCAGATCACCATGCAGGGTGGCAGTGGGCCGGGCGTCTTGCGCCGGTTGTGCTTGAATCAATAAGCGTATCAGTTGTTCCAACGGCCTCGCCATGCCGGAGCGGGTCAAGATCACCAGGGTCAGAAGTCGCTGTAGCTGGACGATTGGATCGCCGTTTTCACTGGCATCTTCGAGATTAGTCACCGGCGTTTGATGAAGTGTGGCCACTTGGGCGGCGGCATTGGCGATTACGGCGCCGTTTGCCTGATTGGCTTGCAAGCGATCCGATAACGGCGTACCTACCACCCCGTGTTGCCAAAGCAGATGCCAGTGGCGCAGGTAGGCGATCGGTTGGGGGACGGCCAGCCGCCCTTGCTGGCGGGCCGGGCTGCGCCATAGCTGGGTCATTGAATCCAGAGTGCGGCGGCCCTGATCGTTATAATAAGTTTTCCCATAAAGCATGGAATGACGGATTTCGCCTGTCATCCCATGGCTGAGGAGCAATCTCACCCGAACACAACAAGTATGTTCCGGCAGGTAATGGACAATTTCCGGTTGCAGTAGGGAATAACGCCAGTGTTCTCCCCAATGGTAAGCTATGAGATGAGAGAGAATTTCACGGTGGAGGGCGTCTTGATCTTGGATGATGGGAAGCGCGTTTAATTTACGGTCACAGGGAAAGACCCAAATCACGCAATCCAATTCAGGCAGATGGATCAGGGGCGGAACAATCCCGCTATCCGGCAGCTCGCCCTTGGACGCCTTGATAAAGCGGCTGGCGGAACCGCCCGGCTCGTAGTAACGGGCGTTGAGCAGCAACTGTTTGGCGCCGCTTTCAGAAGCCGCCGTCAATTGCAGTTTGTAGCACACCAGGCAATTCTTGCCCGGTTTGTATTTGACCCGCTGAATGCCGCAACTGACGATTCGGCAATCCCTTTGAGGGAATAGTTTTTCTTGCAAGACGCAGCGCATCTTGTCACTGTCCAGCGCCAAGGATAAATGACGGATCACCGGATCGGGATTAGGAACAGTTACTGGCGTCATGGCTGTTCTCCCTCCGTTGACACTCGTTGGTGCTGATAAAACAGTCTGCCACCGGCCAACGTGAAGGCATGGCGGGGACAGCCTGCCTGAT
>JALSQY010000224.1 GCA_026985035.1 Methylothermaceae bacterium | reverse complement strand
TAAGAAACAGGTAGGGTAGCTGAGGTAATATAAGAACCAGGTTGAATAATTCAAATAACTCGGAATATCAATGTTACAAAAAATACTCATTGCTAACCGGGGTGAAATCGCGGTTCGCATCATTAGAGCATGCGCCGAAATGGGCATACTCTCAGTAGCTATTTTTAGTGAAGCCGATAGAAATGCCTTGCATGTTAAAAAAGCAGATGAAGCACATTGCGTGGGAGAAGATCCACTGGCGGGCTATTTAAATCCACACAAAATAATTAATTTAGCCAAAGAAACAGGATGCGATGGTATTCATCCTGGCTATGGATTCCTATCTGAAAATGCCCAATTCGCAGATATATGCGCACGCCGGAACATACAATTTATCGGGCCCAATGCCGAAATAATCCAACAGATGGGGGATAAAATCGCCGCTAGACAAGCGATGAAAAAAGCGGGTGTTCCTGTGGTACCTGGAAGTGAAGGTAACTTGGACAATGTCGATGAAGCACTAAAATTAGCCGATTCTATCGGCTATCCGGTTATGTTAAAGGCCACCTCCGGCGGAGGGGGGCGGGGAATCAGGCGCTGCAACAACCCTGAGGAATTAGAAAAGAATTATGATCGGGTGATATCAGAAGCCACCAAGGCATTTGGTCGCGCAGAAATTTTCCTGGAAAAATGTATTGTCAATCCACGGCATATAGAAGTACAGATTCTGTCAGATAACCATGGTAAAACCATTCACCTGTTTGAGCGGGACTGTTCTATCCAGCGCCGGAATCAAAAACTGATCGAAATCGCCCCGTCACCCCAATTAACGGAAAAACAGCGCGAATACGTTTGCACTTTGGCTATTAAAGCAGCTGAGACGGTCAACTATGTAAATGCGGGGACAGTGGAATTTCTACTGGATAACGAGAATAATTTCTATTTCATGGAAATGAACACCCGGGTGCAGGTGGAACACACTATTTCAGAAGCAATCACCGGAATAGATATTGTCGAAGAACAAATCCGCATAGCCTCGGGGTTGCCTATAAGGTTTTCCCAAGAGCAAATTTCCAAAAGGGGTTACGCTATACAATTCCGGGTCAACGCTGAAGATCCCCGCAATGATTTTTTGCCGACTTTTGGCCGAATTACTCGTTACTATGCTCCCGGTGGCCCAGGTGTAAGAACCGATACTGCGATCTACACCGGCTATGATATTCCACCGTTTTATGACTCCATGATCGCAAAATTGATTGTGTGGGCACTTGACTGGGAAGATGTAATAGCCCGTAGCGATCGGGCGTTGGATGACATGGAAATCAGCGGTATCAAAACTACAAAATCTTACTATAAACAAATTTTGAAATCCCCCGAGTTCCAACAGGCAAAATTTAATACCAGCTTTGTGGACACGCATCCGGAATTGTTGCGCTACTCGGAAAAAAGAAGCAAAAGCCACGTTGCAACTGCAATAGCTGCAGCCATTGCCGCTCACGCCGGATTATAAGGAGACTCTGATGACAAAAGTACAAATTACCGATGTCATTTTGCGCGATGCTCATCAATCATTAATTGCAACACGCATGCGCACGGAAGATATGTTGCCTATTTGTCCCAAACTAGACCAAATCGGGTATTGGTCATTGGAATGCTGGGGCGGCGCAACCTTTGATGCCTGCCTTAGATTCCTGAAAGAGGATCCATGGGAAAGGTTGAAACAGTTACGTAAAGCGCTGCCGAATACTCGAACACAAATGTTACTGAGAGGGCAAAATCTCTTGGGTTATCGTCACTACGCCGATGATGTGGTGGAAGGCTTTATCGAAAGGGCAGCTGCCAATGGCATGGATGTTTTTCGGATCTTCGACGCGCTCAATGATTTACGCAACCTGGAAAAATCCATCGAATCCACAAAAAAATCCGGCAAACATGCACAAGGCACCCTCTGTTATACCGTGAGTCCCGTCCACACCATTGAATCTTTCGTTGAACAAGCGAAACAACTAGAACGCATGGATTGCGACAGTATCGCCATCAAGGATATGGCGGGCCTCCTGACACCGAAGGCAACTGAACAACTTGTCAGTGCCTTGAAGAAAGCTGTCAAACTCCCATTGCACCTGCATTCTCACTCGACTTCCGGACTGTCAGAAATGTGTCACCTGCGCGCCGTGGAAAGTGGCTGTGATCGTATTGATACGACAATCTCGTCATTTGCCGGAGGACCAAGCCACCCGCCTACCGAAAGTATGGTCGTGGCATTTCAGGGCACAGAACATGAAACCGGGCTGGATCTAAAAGCCCTGGAGGAGATTGCGCTTTATTTCTGGGAGGTAAGAAAGAAATACCGGCAGTTTGAATTGGAATACACCGGCGTTGACCCCCGTGTTCATATTCATCAAGTACCGGGCGGAATGATTTCCAACCTGTACAATCAACTCAAGGAACAAGGCGCGTTGGAACAGCTTAACGAAGTGCTGGCGGAAATCCCCCGTGTCAGAAAAGACTTGGGTTATCCCCCCCTGGTCACACCCACCTCTCAAATCGTAGGAACCCAGGCAGTACTGAATGTCCTCACTGGTAAACGCTACGGAACCATTACCAACGAAGTGAAACGCTATCTGCAAGGAGGATATGGCAAGCCGCCAGGCCCCCTCAATGAAGCGCTACGCCGCCAAGCCGTCGGGAAAGAAGAAATCATCGATTGCCGACCCGCGGATTTGATTCCTCCGGAAATGGAGTCACTACGGCAAGAAATTGGCGAGCTGGCACAGTCGGAGGAAGATGTCCTTACCTATGCCATGTTTCCCGATGTGGGCAGGCAATTTTTAGAACAGCGAGCCAGCGGCAAGTTGCAACCAGAACCGATAACCCCGCCGGCGGCAAAAGAGGGCGAAGCACAAGTCGCTCCGACAGAATTCAACGTCCATCTACATGGCGAAAGTTACCATGTCCGGGTCACAGGCGCTGGCCCGAAACACCAACCAGAAAGGCATTTCTACATGGTGGTCGATGGTGTGCCGGAAGAAGTCATCATAGAGACGTTGGATGAAGTGGTGCTGACCGGCGGTACCGAAGGCGCGATACCAAGGCGCCTAAGCAGCAAGCGGCCCAAGGCCACAAGTGAGGGGGACGTTACCCTGTCAATGCCCGGTAATATCGTTGAAATCCTGGTGAAAGAAGGACAACAAGTCCAAGCTGGTGAGCCGGTCTTGATTGTGGAAACCATGAAAATGGAAACCGAAGTACAAGCGCCCGTCAGTGGTCAAGTGGCGGAGATTTATGTCGCCAAAGGCGATTCGGTTACTCCCCAAGAAGCCTTGATCCACATTGAGCCTGCCACACAGTGAAGGCTTTCGCCGTGCTACCTCGCTACTCCCCTAGCTCTGGAGGATTGCCTTCGATGGGCGGAATGCCTTCCGGGTAGGCGGGCTTATTATCTGTCAAACGTACCCATCCCACCACGATGCGGTACACCATCCATAGGATATCCGCTGTGAGGATAACCATCCCCACCATCCACATCATGGATATCGCAGCCAAAACCCCCCACAGCAGGCTGAACCAGAAAGTGCGTATTTGCCAGGTAAAATGAGACTCAACCCAGGTTCCTTTGGCTATCGGCGCTTTCAAGTAATCAATCATCAAAGCAGCGATATAAGTCACGCCAATTACGAAAGAGGCAGCTTGCAAGGCATAAACTATCATCGCCCATTTCTTTGCCTCTTGAATACGTTGCTCACAGGTTATGTCACTGGTTTGGCTCATTGTCATTCTCCTGCTGTGATCGAAGTAACTCGCACCATCTTTGCAATCGTTCTGGAGTCCCGATATCGCTCCAAAAACCTCGATATAGCTGACCACTCACTTGCCCGTTGGCGGCAGCCGCACGTAACAAGGGTGCGATGGAAAACCTACCAGGTTTACATTGACAAAAAAATGACTTCCTGTAAATCCCTATGCCACTAAAGGTAAAACGAGGTTGTTCCTTTAGTCCCACCCGATCTCCCTGCAAAGAAAAGTCTCCATGAGGATGATGGGGTGGATTAGGCACCAATACCAAATGGGCAACTGAGTTAAATTCGGTGGGCACCCGCAGGAAAGGAAAATCGGTGGCAATATCTCCGTTTACCACCAAGAAAGGGTCGCTCAATAACGGCAGAGCTTGAAAAATCCCTCCCCCCGTTTCCAAAGCATGGCCGGGTTCCCGGGAATAAGTGATGGAAATGCCATATTGGCTGCCATTTCCCAGGGCGGTTCGGACTTTATCGCCCAGGTAACCCAAGTTGATTACCAATTCTCGAAAGCCATCGCTGGCAAGACTCTCAATCAATCGTACTATGACAGGTTTCCCCGCCACCTCGACGAGAGGTTTGGGAATGTTGTCGGTCAATGGGCGCAGGCGCTCTCCACGACCCGCGGCAAGAATCATTACTTTCACAGTGACGAAAGCCGGCGCTTCACTTCTGGCATGACCGTCCGGGAAAGTAACACAGCAAAATCATGGAATTGCGGATCATGCCGGGAGCTTTCCAGGAGCATGTTCAGAACCCTGGGAATATCCTGTAAATACTGCGGCTTTTTGTCGCGCAACCATAATCTCACGAAAATGCCGCAGGCCTTTAAATGACGCTGCATGCCCATGCGATCAAACCAAACCTGCCAACGGCGCGCATCAACATCATACCCTCTTACTTGTAATCGTCGCCGGTAGATTTCCCGCCACTGCTCGATCGATTGTTTTGGCCACTGGATATAGCAATCCTTTAGCAGCGAAACCACATCGTAGGTAACTGGGCCGATTACGGCATCTTGAAAATCCAAAACGCCCAGGGCACCGCTGGGAAGGCACATAAGATTACGAGAATGAAAATCTCGATGCACGCAGACTTGCGGTTGCTCCAAGGCATTTTCAATCAGGATTTGACCGATTCGTTGCCATAAAGAAACGGGGGTTTCCAAGGAAAGCCAAGCTTCCATGACCCACTCCCGAAACAGCTCCAACTCCCTTGCCAGCAATTTGTGATTGTATATCGGCAATGAAGAATTATTACTACTGATATCGCATTGAATGCGCTCCAGAGAAAACATTGCTTGCTGATAAAGATCAGTGGCATTATCGGCGTTCAACACAGAAAAAAATGTTTTATCCCCAAAGTCTTCCAGCAACAAAAAACCTTGCTGCGGATCGCTTTCATGGACTTTTGGCACCCGTATGCCTGAGCGGGAAAAAACCTCCCCAACTTCCATGAAAGTCTTGACATTTTCCAGTTCTGGCGGCGCATCCATGACAATAAAGCTTTGCGGACCATGTGTCACTCGAAAATAACGCCGAAAGCTTGCATCTCCAGCTACCGGGATCAAGGTTACCTGAGAAATATTAAGCACCGAGCCTAGCCAAGACAAAAGCGCCTGGGAACGTTCTGCTTTTGGATCGGTGGCCACTTCAAACGCCATGGAACGAGTCATCAATTTCTCTTTACCCTCATGTTAAAATGCAGAATTTACGTGATTTATCCGCCAAAATCCTTCCCAATGCATTTCGTGAAAGCAAAACAATAACAAGATGCCAGAACAATACAAGGGAAAAACCCTCGGGCTATCGGTTTTCCTCGCCAGTGCAGCGGCAATATTTCATAGTCCGATCACAACAGGCATCGACAACGCAAAATGGGACTGTCAGCAAAAAGGCGAGGAATGGGTTTGCCGTTCGTCCGAAAAAACCGCCCCAAAACCGGCAGCAGAAAAAAACACTGCGCAAACTCAGCTCAAAGCTGTCATTGCCGAGCCCCAAAACACCAGAACCTCACCTAAAATCATTGTGGGACAAGTTCCTTCGATGCCTGAAGCGCCTTCCATCGGCGCTGACAAAAAGCAACCGGAAGGCTGGACTTGTCTGGCAGATGAAGATCGCAAGGGCTGGCGCTGTAAATTAAAAGGCACAGAACCGGGAGGCAAACCTCACTTGGCCGCCAGAGAAACACAACAGGGAATTTTTGAGCTTCCCGCAACCTTTACTCCTGAGGATGAAAGAATCTTCGCTGATTTGGTCCGTTTGCTTCCGCAAGATCCTTGGGAGAACTATTGCCAAAGTAGCGCAGCAACACTAGGAATACGGGCAAAATCCCTGCCCCGGCAAGGTATCCCTTTGAATCTGGAATCAGATTACAGTCAATCCATTGATGATGAAATATTATTTTTCTCGGGAAATGTCAAAGTCGAACGGGGGCAGCAAAAACTTTGGGCCGGTGCACTGACTTATGATGATGTATCTCAAACCATCAATGCCTGGGGTGACGTCATTTATGAAGAAGAAGGTTTTATTTTTGCCAGCGATAGCGGGTTTCTGGATTTGGAAAATGACAAGGCCCGCCTGCGTAATACCCGCTTTATTTTAAGCACCATTCCTGCCCGCGGAGTCACTCTGCGCAGCCGCTTTGAAAGCGAGTCTCTCTCCCGTCATCAGCGCGTCGCCTATACCACCTGTCCCCCTGGCAATGAAGATTGGGTCCTGCATGCCAAGGACTTAAAAATCAACCGGGAAGTAGGAACCGCCTTTGCCCATCATGCCTGGCTCGAATTCAAGGGGGTTCCGGTTCTGTATTCGCCGGTCTTTGGCTATCCAATAGACGACCGGCGTATGACCGGTTTCCTAACCCCTTCCTTTGGCCGGTCGGAAATCAATGGCATAGATTTTTCCATTCCATACTATTGGAACCTAGCCCCGAATTATGACTTAACGATAACCCCGCGAATTCTCTCCCGCCGGGGATTCATGCTGGGAACAGAGTTTAGATATTTATTCAAGCAAACTCGCGGCAGATTTGCCTTTGAAATCTTGCCCTATGACGCTGTTAAAAATGCAACCCGGGGGCAATTGGCCTTTTTGAATCAAACCCGTTTCAACCCTTACTGGTCTAGTCATGTCGATATTCGTTATGTTTCCGACAAACATTACATCAATGACTTAGGCAACACTTTATCCATTGCCAGCAACCGGCATATGCGCAGCGAAGCGAGAATAGACTACCGTCAAGGGGGATGGCATTTCCTGGCAAAAGCAGAAAATTGGCAAACCATTGACCCCAACATCTCCAAAAAAGACAGGCCCTATCGAAGGCTGCCCCAGTTAAAACTGCAATACAATAAAAATCTAACCCCCTGGTCCCAATTCAAATGGGACAGCGAATTTGTTTTTTTTCATCACCAAAACCGTCTCAAAGGGCAGCGATTGGACTTTCAGCCAAGCTTGTCATTTCCTTGGAGGACTGCGGCCACTTTTGTCATCCCCAAAATCAGCGTGCAACATACCCGTTACTGGCTGTTGGACCCTTTCGAAGATGGCAAAAAAAGAAACACTCTTGCCCGCACCATCCCCATCGCTTCTGTGGACAGCGGCATTTTCCTGGAAAAATCCTGGGGCAATCAATACTTGCAAACCTTGGAACCCCGGGTTTTTTATTTATTCATTCCTCGGCAAAATCAAGAGGATATCCCAATCTTCGACACGACAACCTATGATTTTAACTTCAGTCAACTTTTCCGGGATAACCGTTTTAGCGGCCGGGACCGGCGCGGAGATGCCAATCAATTTTCCGTTGCCTTGACCTCCCGCTTCCTGGAATCTGAAACCGGCCGGGAACGTTTACGAGCCAGCATCGGTCAGATCTATTATCTACGGGACCGCCGAGTCACATTACCCGACAATAAGCCAGATACACGCCGAAGCTCCAATATTATTGGCGAGCTGGACTGGCTGCCGTGGGACACTGTATCGCTGCGCTCTGGCGCCCAGTGGAACCCTCAAAAAAATCAATTCGACCGGGGGGAAGCGCTATTACAATATAAAGACACGGAGGATTATATACTCAATCTCAGCTATCGCTTCCGGCGCGACCGCCTGAGAAATATTGATGGCTCTTTCCGCTGGTTGGTTTACAAAAATTTGCACATGGTAGGCCGCTGGCAATATTCGTTGCGGGACAATATCACCCTGGAAAGCTTTCTGGGCGCGGAACTGGAATCATGTTGTTGGCGTTTGCGGCTGATTGGCCGCCATTATATTCGTGACATTCGCCGATCTTCAGACAATGCCATCTTTGCCCAACTGGAACTGAAAGGTTTGGCCACGCTAGGTAAACGGGTAGATCGATTCTTGGAACGCAATATCCGTGGCTATGGAATTTCCGATTAATCCAATGAGCAGACAAGTTGTGAAGCACTGGTTTACTTTTTTATGGCTACCCTGGCTTCTGGTCTTTTGGCCCAGTCTCAATCAGGGGGCCGTCCCTCTGGATCGAATCGTTGCCGTAGCAGAAGACGATGTCATTCTGGAAAGCGATCTGGAACAAAGGCTTAGGGCACTGGAACACCAGATTACAACGAGTGGCGCCCAGCTTCCACCCCGTGATATTCTGCGGCGGCAAATCCTCGAGCGGATGATCCTGCATAGCTTGCAGCTCCAACTCGCCCGGAAACACGGCATCCAGGTGGATGATGAGACATTGCGCCAGTCCCTATTAGAGCTTGCGCAAGGTAATCATATGGATCTGGATACTTTTCGCCAGGCAATTGAAAATGAAGGAATGAATTATCCCGAATTTGTCGAAAACCTGCGCCAAGAAATCATGCTCAACCGGCTCCGCGCCAGCCAAATCAATTCCCAAATCCAAGTGACGGACCGGGAAATCAATCACTTTCTCGAGACCGAAGCCAAAGGAGGAGGTGCGATTCAATACCGCCTGGGACATATTCTGGTAGCAACCCCCGAGGCCGCTTCCCCCAAGGAGATTCAGAAAGCGCAACGAAAAGCACAGCGGATCTATAAAGAACTTGAGCAGGGGCTGGATTTTCATCAAGCCGCCATGAGCGCTTCTGATGGTGCCCAGGCCCTTAAAGGGGGGGACCTGGGCTGGCGCAAGCTTGGTGAAATCCCAACTCTCTTCGCTGAGATTGTCCCGAAAATGAAAAAAGGAGAAATCCATGCGCCCATTCGCAGCCCCAGTGGATTCCACATTATCAAATTGGTGGATATCCAAGGCGCCGACAAGCATATTGTTACTGAAATTCATGCGCGCCATATCCTGATCAAAACCAATGAAATTATCGATGACGAAGAAGCCCAACGGCGCTTGCGGTTAATCAAACAACGCATCGAGAAGGGGGAAGACTTTGCCGAACTGGCCCGGGCTTTTTCCGACGACCAGGCCACCAGTGTCAAGGGCGGGGACTTGGGCTGGATCACCCCGGATGTGGTGGTACCGGCTTTTGCCAAAGCCATGGAGCAGCTTCAAGTCAACCAAATCAGCGAGCCTGTGCAAACCCCTTTTGGTTGGCACCTCATTCAAGTTTTGGGGCGCAAGACGCGGGATGATACATTAGAATTCCGCAAAAAAAGAGCCCGGGAAGTGCTCATGCGCCGCAAGGCGGAGGAAGAAACCGAACTGTGGCTGCGCAAGCTCCGCAACGAATCTTACGTTGAAATCCACCTGGATGAATAGCCCGGCGCACATCGTTTTGACTTCTGGCGAGCCGGCAGGCATTGGCCCGGACTTGTGCCTGATGCTGGCGCAAAAGGATTTACCCTGCCAACTGACTGTCTTGGCCGATCTGGAAACCCTTAGGCAACGCAAGGACTTACTGGGGCTGGAGGTCGAGTTTATCGAGGAACCAGTCCCAGCGCTTCATCGGGCCGGCAGCTTATCGGTTTTGAATTGCCCGGCCGCCGCTCCAGTGGCTCCAGGCAAACTCGACAGCGCCAATGCCTCTTACGTTCTGGCAATGATTGAAAAGGCGGTTCAAGGCTGTCTGGCCCATCAATTCGACGCCCTGGTCACCGCCCCCGTTCACAAGGGAATAATAAACGACGCGGGCATCCCTTTCACTGGACACACTGAATTTATTGCAGAAATCACTGGCGGGGAGCCGGTCATGATGCTGAGCACAGGACTTCCCTCTGAACTGCGCTCTCACTTCAAACATTCATCCTATACCATGGCAGGAGGTACTTTCCCGCTTGGGGGGCTGCAAACATCTCTTTGGATCGCGCTAGTCACCACCCATCTGCCTTTGGCTCAGGTCCCGGAAGCCATCACCCAGGCAAAACTGGCACACACCCTGGAAACTTTACTTTCAGACCTGCAAAACCGCTTCCAACTTAAAGATCCTGTGATCGCCGTACTTGGTCTCAACCCTCACGCCGGAGAAAGCGGTCATATAGGAACCGAAGAAATAGCAACCATCTCTCCCGTGTTGGACGCTTTCCGCGCCAAAGGCTGGCAACTACTCGGACCTCTTCCGGCTGATACGGCCTTCACGCCGAAATATCTTTCACAAGCAGATGTTTTTCTAGCCATGTACCACGATCAAGGACTCTCCGTTCTCAAATATGCAGGGTTTGGCCGGGCGGTCAATATTACCCTGGGCCTGCCCATTATCCGAACTTCCGTTGACCATGGCACCGCTCTGGAACTTGCAGGCAGTGGCCAAATCGATTGCGGCAGCCTGGAACGGGCAGTAAAGTGTGCCATTGAATTGAGTCTGCATGCCGCATAAAGCCCGCAAGCGATTCGGCCAGCACTTTCTGCACGATGCTTCCGTATTGTCGAAAATTGTGGCAGCGCTGCCTCAAAAGCCCAATCAACACCTGGTTGAAATCGGCCCAGGACAAGGCGCTTTAACTTCACTGTTGCTGGACCACTGCCGGCATCTGGATGTGATCGAAATTGACCGTGATTTGGTAAAAATCCTTGAAGAGCGCTACGCCCACCATGAGAAAATCACTATTCACAGTGCCGATGCCTTGAGTTTTGATTACTCGTCCCTGGCTCAGAGAAAAGAGAAATTCACTCTGGTTGGCAATTTACCCTATAACATTTCCACGCCCTTGCTGTTTCATTTATTTGAATACAAAAGTGTTATTGACGAAATGCTGTTTATGCTTCAAAAAGAGGTAGTGGATCGTTTGAGCGCAGTCCCTGGCAACAAACGCTATGGCCGTTTGAGTGTTATGGCCCAATATCATTGCCGGATAGAAAAATGCTTTTCCGTCAGTCCCGGCAGTTTCAATCCACCGCCCAAAGTTACTTCCGCAGTCGTCAAGTTAGTGCCTTACGCGGCGCCACCTGTTTCTGTAGCGGATCATGCCGTTTTTACCCAAGTGGTTTCCGCGGCTTTTGGTCAACGCCGCAAGACCCTTAGAAACGCACTTAAAAAATTGCTTTCGGCCGAAGAAATAGCTTCTGCCGGGATAGATCCCAAGGCCCGGGCGGAAACCTTGACCCTGGAAGATTTCGCCAATTTAACCCGAATATTGCAGCGGCCGGATTCGGGTTAAATCAGCTTGAGTCAAATAAGACATGCCCCTATACAGAGCTGATCCAATTGCGAGATAATACTGAGTCAAGCCTGTTCATCATTTACCACACTTAACATCATGAAAAAAATATTATTTTTGATTCTGGCCAGCCTGCTTATTGGCGGCTGTTCCTACAAGGAACGCAATGAATTTCAAGAAAAGCTCGCCGCGCGCCTGGCAACCGACGAAGATCTCAAAGATTACAATCTGGACCCCAATGAAGTGGCCGAATGCGTCACCAGCGAGATCGCCAAAACCCTGCCAGGTTTCCGCGGCACCCCGGCACGAAAGCCTTATTGGGAGGCCTACGCCAGTTTTGAGGCTTCCCGCAATACGGAGGAAGCTTTTTCTGCTGTCAAGAAAGCCGCCAACGTTTTCGGATCGGAGAAAAAAGCCAGCGCCGCAGCGCTGAGCATCACTGAATATATCATGCATTGTATGGGCAAGCTGATTGAATCCGGCACGCCAGCCTCTGGTTCGAACACATCCGAATAGGAGGAAACTTATGCGCATTTTGCATACCATGCTTCGGGTAGGAGATCTGGACAAATCCTTGCACTTTTATACGGAAGTCCTGGGGATGAAATTGTTGCGCCAAAGGGATTATCCCGAAGGACGCTTTACCCTGGCCTTTGTGGGTTATGGCGATGAAGCGCACCATACCGTCCTGGAACTGACCTACAACTGGGACACTCACCATTATGATTTGGGCAATGGCTTTGGCCATATCGCCATTGAAGTGGAAGATGTCTATGAGGCAGTGGAAAAAATCCGCGCCCTAGGCGGCAAGGTAGTGCGGGAACCAGGACCCATGAAACACGGCAATACTATTCTCGCCTTTATCGAAGATCCAGACGGCTACAAAATCGAATTGCTCAGCCCCGGGCGGAAAGATTGACAATAACCAGAATCGGTGACTTCACTTAAAATTACCGGGGTCAGAGAAATTATTGGATGCCTTCAAGCGCTACTCGCATTTTAGCCTAAGCTTTATCAGCTGTCCTTCATAATCGATCTAATAAGTTTACTCTGGCTCCGGTATGTGGGTAATTTTGCCTGGCAGTTGTTCGACGAAACCACCCAACTCTCTAAAACAACCCTGCATGGGCGCACTTGCAGTCGGTGAAATAATCCTCGTTCCTTTCCCTTTTTCCGATTTACCGGCTTCCAAGCTAC
>JALSQY010000223.1 GCA_026985035.1 Methylothermaceae bacterium | reverse complement strand
TAAAGAACCAGAAGATGCAAAACAATTACAAAGCTTGCCAACAGAGCCTTCTTGATGCCAAAGCAAAACTTGAAGCGTTGAAGGCAATAGAAGAAAGTTTGAACCATACCGAGGCACAGTAATCGGATGCAGGATTCCCAAAAACGTGTATTAGTTGTTGACGATGACACCAGTTTTCTGCGGTTATTGACCATGCGCTTAACCGCGGCCGGGCTGGATGTCAAGCCAGTCACCAGTGGTGAGGAAGCGCTCGCACAATTACAGTTTTACCGGCCCCACGTGGTAGTGACCGATTTGATGATGGACGGTATGGATGGCATGGCATTGTTTGACGCGGTCCACCAGCGCTGTCCTACTCTTCCCATCATTATTCTGACCGCCCACGGCACAATCAACGATGCCGTCGATGCCACCAAGAAAGGCGTGTTCGGTTTTCTCACCAAGCCGGTGGATAATAAGGAACTGGTGAAACAAGTATCCCAGGCCATGGAGATCTATTGTGGTGCTGATATGGCCTCCAATCTGGATGAGGAAATCGATAATTGGCGCAGCCGGATAGTGACCCAAAGCCCTTTACTCGAAGATTTGCTCAACCAGGTTTCCAAGGTTTCCCAGACCCGCGCCAGCGTTTGTATTCACGGGGAAAGCGGGACCGGTAAGGAATTATTGGCCCAGGCGATTCACGAAGCGAGCCCCCGGGCGGATCAACCCTTTGTTGCGGTCAACTGCAGCGCCATTCCTGAAAATTTGTTCGAGTCGGAATTGTTCGGCCACAAAAAAGGGGCATTTACCGGAGCAACCCGGGATCACGAAGGTCTTTTCCGGGCCGCTGACGGAGGAACCTTGTTTTTGGATGAGGTTGGGGACATGCCCAAATCCTTCCAGGTCAAACTGCTCCGCGCTATCCAGGAAATGACCATCCGTCCGGTGGGGGCAACAGAATCCATTGCGGTGGATGTGCGTATCGTTTCCGCTACCCATGTGGACTTGAACAAGGCGATGCTAGAAGGGGAATTTCGCGAAGACCTCTACTACCGGCTGAATGTGGTGACCTTAAAAGTCCCTGCCCTTAGAGATCGGCCGGAAGACATCCCCTTGTTGGCGGCTTACTTCATAAAGCAATTGGCGGCGCCTTACGGAGATCAGGTCAAAGGATTCTCCCCGGAGGCACTGGAATATCTGGTGCGGTACGAATGGCCTGGAAATGTCAGGCAGTTGCACAATGTTGTGGAACAGTGTGTGGCCCTGTCGAGTACACCGTTGATTCCCTTAACTTTGGTGCAAAAGGCTATCAGTGGAGAAGCCGGCAGCGATACCCTCCCCCCTTTGCGGGAAGCCAAGCGCCATTTTGAACGGGAATACTTGGTTCGGTTGCTGCAAATTACCAAAGGCAACGTGACCCATGCGGCGCAATTGGCGAAACGCAACCGCACTGAATTTTACCGGCTGCTCAATCGACATCAATTGGAGCCGGCCGACTTTAAAAACGCCGCTAAAAGCCGGGAAGACTAGACATCATGTTTGACCTGTCCTCTCCAGTATGGCTCTGTGTTAGGGATTCCATCTCAACATAATCCACGTTTGTTGAGATGGACAGGTCAAACATGATGTCTAGGGTTGTACTTTTTGTTCTCTTATAAGTCAGGGATGTATTACTCAGCGTTTCCCTTAGGGAGCTTCTGAACAAGTCATCCTGGGCTTGTTCAGAGAGCGAAAAAACAAAAATTGCGATTTTTGTTTTTCTCACAAAGTCATTCACTGTCAGTGAGATTGACTTTGGCGGCACATTCATGTGCCGCAGGAGCCTCTGACTTAATCAGAGGTTCCTTAGTGAAGATAGCGCTGCTTCAAGATTGAAGCCGGCGCTGGTATCCAGCGTAACCGCTGCCCATTGTTCATGTTTGGCCAAAGGGTCGTGATGGGCAAGCTGGTATTCCAGTACCTCAAGATTTGCCTCGGAAGGATCCTGCCGGCTTGTTAGCCGATTTCGAATGCGTGCTTCCATGACGGCTTTTCCCGCTTGAAAATTCAGGATTTTAAAAGGGATTTTCAACTTCAAAGCCAATTGCCTAAATTCATCCCGGTACTGCTGCTGAAGAAAAGTCGCATCGACAATCACCGGGAAGCCGGCATTGAGAATCTGCATGGCGGTCTGTTTAAGGCTTTCGTAAGTCCGGCGGGTGAACTCCGGGCCATAAATGCCTTGTGCCAGTGACCCTTTGGAATTGGCCCAGGCCGGCATGCCCGCTAGCCGCTTGCGTTCGACATCGGAGCGGAGATGCAGGGCGCCGAGATGCATAGCCAACTTCCTGCTGGCGAAAGATTTACCGCTGCCGGAAAATCCGTGGGTAATATAAAGCACTGGTGGCTTTGTTTGAGTGAATTGCCAGGCCAAATCCAGATAGCGCTGGAAATCCTGCCAATCTTTATCCTCGTTGGTTTCCTGTACGGTCAAAAAAGCGATTTTGGCTCGCACCATGGCGCGATAGATCAAATAGTAGCGGAGTAATGTCACTCCTGCATAATCGCCAGTCTGGCTCAGGTATTGGTTGAGGAATAAAAATCCCAAAGGACTAAGGTCACGGGCGCAAAGATCCATTAGCGTAAATGCGATTTCACTCATCATATCGATCCAACGCAGGTCAGGATTGAATTCGATACAGTCGAAAGGGAGCGGATTACCTTCCCAAAGCACAATATTCCCCAAGTGCAAATCGCCGTGACATTCGCGAATGTAACCCTGGTACTTACGGCGTTTCATGATTGTTTGGAGGCGAGTGAAATGACCTTCGGTCCACTGTTTCAAGTCGCCCAATACCGATTGGGCAGAGGGGGGAATTTGATTTGCCTGGATGAGATCAAAATTATGGAGCGCATTGGCCTGGATCAATTCAGGCTCTCCGTAAGGGTCGCCCGCCTGAGCTTGATCTATCCGTTGGTGGAAATCGGCCACCAAATGGGCCAGTTGTTCAATGTGGACCTCAGTCAAACGGCCGCTGCGTGCGCATTCGGACAGTACCTCTTGTTCCTTGAACTGACGCATCTGTACTGCGTATTCGAGGAGGTCGCCTTCGCCATTCATCCTCGGAGCCTCGAGTGTTCCCGTGACGGTGCAGACCTGTAAATATAATTGCGGCGCCAAGCGGCGATTGAGGCGCAGTTCTTCATGGCAATAGAAGCGCCGTTTTTCCAGGGTAGTGAAATCAAGAAACCCGAAATCTACCGGTTTTTTGATTTTATAGGCATAAGAACCCGTGAGAATGATCCAGGAGATGTGGGTTTGACGGCAGTGCAGTTCTTCGATTGGGTGATCGAATGCTTCAGGCCGCAACAGCCCTTGAATGAGAGGGGGGAGGTTCATTACTTGACAGCCTCTAAATATACTCGCCCTTTATCAATTTGAAGACGCTTCTTTCCGGTCAGAAAGTCCTGTAAATCCAGGCCGATCAATTGTTGGCGCCAACCTTGGCAAAGCCTGGAATCATTAGGGGCATCGATGAATTTCTCCAGATCCTTACGGCTGGCCAAAACGGCAGGATTGACCCGGTGTTCTGCCGCCTGCAGCCGGACCACGGCGCTGAGCAGGTCTAGCAGGGCTTCCTGTTCCGGCGTTCTCGTTGGTGGTTGATAAGGGGG
>JALSQY010000222.1 GCA_026985035.1 Methylothermaceae bacterium | reverse complement strand
TCCTGACAAACCCCTGGGCCATAGTGACCAAAAACCGTCCTGACATATCATTTGCCTGCGACGCCATGACAAACAAAAAGAGCACCTCAAAGATGCTCTTTTTGCCTGCTTTCGTTTGAGTCAAAAACGCTACACAACTTTGAAATTACGCATCATCTCCGCATCTTCATGTTCCAAGTTGTGGCAATGGTAAAGGAATAATCCCTTGTAATCGGTAAAGGGCTTAATAAGGGTGATACGCTCATCAGGCATCGCCAGAACCGTATCATGCAAGCCTTCGTTAATGAACCCATCTTTGACTGTATCATAGCCCAAGCCATGGCCTTCCCGTGGCGGAGTGCGCTTGACAATCTGAAAATATGGGCCATGCAGGTGGATGGGATGAACCATCGACATCATCATGCCGCCGCCTCCCATGCCTCCCATGCCTCCCATGCCTCCCATGCCTCCCATGCCTCTCATGCCTCCTTGCATAGACATGCTACCTTCTTCTTGCTTTTCGTTTTCTTCCCCTTCGTGCTCCATACCATGGGCATGGAAAATTTCCATGAGCTGTATCGTATTCACGGGGATGGTTTCCACATCCAAAGCGCCGAGCATTTCAAAGACCTTGCCATTGAGGGTGAAATGACGGCCTTTTGTGCCAATGGCGATGGGACGGGGATGATCTGGATTGACGGTATCTTCCAAACGATAAAGCGGGCGGGAATACAACTGCTTTGGCAGTTCCAGATTATCTTTGGCTTTGCGGGTTACATGGAAGCGCGCAATTGTGAAGGCGCTACCTTGTGGAATATGGTTTGCCATCACGGCCAATGGCCCCATACCCATGCGACCCCGGCCACCCATCATGCCCATGCCGCGGCCCATCGCACCCATTCCGCCTCTACCGCCCATTGCGCGGCGCCCGCGCATTTGCTGTTCATAGCCGGGAGGCATCGTGCCTTCAAACTCCAGACTTTCCAGAGTGATCTCTTTGCCCACGCCAGGTTTACTGAAATCCCGCCAAATCTCCACCCGTTGACCGGGGCCAATCATGATATAGGGTCTGGTGACTGGCTTTTCCAATAAAGCACCATCCGTGGCTATGACCGTCACGGGAGAATGGTCGCTCCATGCCAGTTTGTAAAGGCGGGAATTAGAACCATTCAACACCCGAAAACGATAAGCGCGTGAAGCTACTTGCATGGTGAAATCTGGCTGGCCATTGACCAAAATCCGTTCCCCTAGAAAACCCAGCATCGCAATCGGGCCACGGCGGTCATACAGGAATTGATTGCGCTCATTGAAGGTGCGATCCTGAATGACCAAGGGCACATCGAATTCGCCCCGGGGAAGGGGTAAACCCTGCTCTTGCTTGTCCTCGACTATAATCAACCCCGCCAAACCAGCATAAGCCTGACTTCCCGTTAACATATTGGTATGGGGGTGATACCAATTGGTGCCTGCCTGGTTTTTCACTTCAAATTCATAAACATATTCTTGCCCCGGCCGTATGGCGTAACTGGGGTGGCCATCGGCTTCAAAAGGGGAATGCAAGCCATGCCAGTGCGTAATATGTTGCTCCGGCAATTGGTTTTTCAAAGTAATTCTGACCCTCTGTCCGGTCTTGAATTTGAGAATCGGCCCCAGATAGGTATTCTGAAGCGGAATGACCGCGCCCGGATCACCTTTTGTCACTTTGGCGGAATACCGCCAAACTGAAGTAGGCTGACCCTTGAGGATAGGAACCCGGGACACACCAGCTACCAGATCTATTTCCACATCCGGTGAAAATGTACCGGATGGTGGCCGCGCTACTTTGCGGCCGGCCTGCCGCTTGAGGATAATGGGAAATGCCGGGAATGCCGCCAGACTTGCAGCACCAACCCCTGCCGCCTGAATTAACCGCCTTCTTTTGAGATCTACTTTATCAGCCATAACCATGCCTCCTCTACAACCTGATGTCGTCGCCTGAAAATCAAATAAGAATCTTCTTATGGAATTCTCACCTTACCAACTGCCCGAAATCAAAGCAAGCATCATTTGTTATATTTTTGAGACAAGTTAAAAAATCATTCAGTAATCAAACAATAATGGGCACTCATTCAGACAACCCATTGATTTTAAATATACAATCGCATTAAAACAGAGGAAACTAAGACTTAAGCTGGCCGGCGGCCGCCTGGTCTAAATACCATGCCAGCAATTGCCTGGGGACGATTTTTTGGGCAGGCAGTTGTGCTTCCGGCGCTTGCAGCACCTTGGCAACTGTTTGAGCTTTATGAGCGCCAGTCACTAAAAAAGTCACTTCATTGCTCTGGTTGAACGCCCGGTACGTCAAAGTCAAACGCTGGGGCGGCGGCTTGGGCGCATCATTAACCGCTGCCACCCATTGCCGGGAAAAGTTGTTCCGTCTGGGAAATAGCGAAGCGGTATGTCCATCCTCTCCCAATCCCAACAACACCCAATCGAAACAAGGGGGACCTTGGAAGAAAGATAATAGTTGCCGTTCATATTGACGGGCGGCTTGCTCTGGGGATATACCTTCCGTGGGCATGGGATACACCTGCCGCTGTGGAATGGGGACAGCATTGAGCAAGGTTTCCTCAATCATCCGGTAATTGCTCAAAGGATCGGATGGCGGGACAAAGCGTTCGTCACCAAAAAACACGTAAACCGCCTGCCAATTCACTTTGTCTCGGTAGGTGGTTGCAAGCAATCGATATAAGTCCTTCGGAGTTTCTCCCCCGGCCAAAACAATCGTGAAACGCCCGCTGGACTGACAGGCCAATCTGGCGGCAGCGGCAAATCTCTCGGCTACCGCGGCAACTGTTTGTTCTGGCGTTGGAAAAGTATGAACCTCGGTCCTCAACCGGCTGCCTGCCATTGCCGGTATGTTTTGATGAGAGCCGTGGTGGATGCATCGTGCTCGCCTACTTCGCCGCCCTTAAGTTCTGGAAGAATAGCCTTGGCCAGTTGTTTTCCCAACTCCACTCCCATCTGATCGAAGGAATTGATATTCCAAATGACTCCCTGCACGAAGATTTTATGCTCATAAAAAGCTACCAGACTACCCAGCACCTTGGGTGTCAGTTTTTTTAACAGGAAAAGGTTGGAGGGCCGGTTTCCTGGAAAGGTTTTCGCCGCCACCAGCAGCTCAAGTTGTGATTCGGACAGATCCAACGATGTCAATTCTTCCCTGACCTCCTCTTCAGTTTTGCCCTTCATCAAGGCCTCGGCTTGGGCCAGGCAATTGGCCAGCAAAATGGCATGATGGTCTCCCAGCTTGTGATGTCCCTGAACCGGGGCAATAAAATCACACGGCACCAGGCGCGTTCCCTGGTGAATCAATTGATAGAAAGCATGTTGCCCATTGGTGCCCGGTTGCCCCCAGACGATGGGTCCGGTTTGACATGCCACCGGTTTGCCATCGAGAGTCACGCTTTTGCCATTACTTTCCATGTCCAATTGCTGGAGGTGATCAGGGAAAAAACGCATATATTGGTCATAAGGCAACACGGCATAGGATTCGGCGCCAAGAAAATTGCTGTACCAAATCCCCAGCAGAGCCATAATTACCGGGATATTGCGGGAAAATGGCGTGGTTTTGAAGTGTTGATCCGCTTCAAAAGCCCCTTCAAGAAGCTCCTCAAAACGGTCCATGCCAATGGCTATCGCAATAGACAAGCCAATGGCGGACCACAAGGAAAATCTGCCTCCCACCCAATCCCAAAACTCAAACATATTTTCGCCATCGATACCAAAAGACTCCACCGCCTGGCGATTGGTGGAAATGGCAACGAAATGCCGGGCGATGGCGCTGTGATCGCCACCGGCTGCAGTCAATAACCAATCACGCGCGGAAAAAGCATTGGTCATTGTTTCCTGAGTGGTGAAGGTTTTGGACGCCACCAAAAATAATGTCGTCTCTTGATTCAATCCTTTCAGGGTTTCCAAAAGGTCTGATTCGTCAACATTGGCGACATAATGCACCTTCAGCCCCTGTTTGTGATAAGGCGTCAACGCCGTAGTGACCATTCTAGGACCAAGATCGGAACCGCCGATACCAATATTGACCACATCGGTGATTGCTTTGCCTGTAAACCCAAGCCATTTCCCATTACGCACCAAATCACTGAATCGCCGCATTTTCTCGAGCACGCGCCGGACCTGCGGCATCACATCTTGTCCGTCCACATAGATCGGATCAGGTGAGCGATTCCGCAATGCAACATGCAATACAGCCCGCTGTTCGGTCAGGTTGATTTTTTCACCGTTGAACATAGAATCAATCGCCTTGGCAAGGCCACTTTGCTCTGCCAATTGCAGTAACAGTCCCAGGGTTTTGTCGGTGATCCTGTTTTTGGAGTAATCAAACAGAATGTCTCCAAAAGGCAGAGAAAAACGGGTAAAACGTTCTGGATCAGCAGTGAACCACTCCCGCATGTGGCCGGAAGCTATTTCTTCTTGATGTTGGGTCAGTGCCTGCCAGGCGGGTAAAGGAACAGGTGATGAAATCATCGTTTCAGTCATGAGTAGTTGCTAGAATATTACGTAAGAGAAGGATTATATTTTCCATGGAGAAAACCCCAGGCCGCTTGTCCATTTTGTTTGTATTTTTTCTTGACACATCTGAGCAGCTAAAACGAAACAGCCCAGAATCATGCCTTTTCTCGACAATTTTACACTGGATTTATCACGCGCTTTCATACCGCCCATTTTTACGCAATCCTCTGATGTAAGAAAAATCCCCCACTTGAGCAGGTTCCGGGGAACATGGTCAACCAATCAGCGTCATAACACACGAGCCCTGAATGCCTTTTCATCAAAATTTAACCCAGCTACGTTAACTTGTCATTTTCTGAAAATGCAAGGGAAAAATGTGACAAATTCTGTCAACTTTTTTAACGCTTTTTTATACCATCTCCGTCACACTATAACCAACTCGTTGATATAGGCCAAAAACCAAATTTGGCCCATGATATGCATATCTTTAAATAAGCACTTTTTTCAGAGGTAAAAATCATGAAACGCTTCGCAAGTTATCTGGTCATTGCAAAATTATTGTTCGTTATCTATCTGCTGGTTGCCAAACAACGCTTTTACCTGACCATGAAGCGGCTACAACACCGCCTGGTAGGGCGCAGAGAAGCAACGACAACCTCTTGAATGATATCCACCGAGGGAAAACTTTATATTGTCGCTACACCTATCGGCAATTTAGCAGACATTACCTTACGTTCCCTCGAGGTATTGCGACAGGTCGATCTGATTGCGGCAGAGGACACCCGTCATTGTCGTAGATTGCTTTCCCACCACGGCATTGATACCCCCGTTACCGCGCTCCATGAACATAATGAAAAAGCGAAGGCTGCATCGCTCATCGCCCAACTTCAACAGGGCACTACGATTGCCCTTGTCTCTGATGCCGGGACACCGCTCATCAATGACCCCGGATTCCCTTTAGTTTCCGCTGCCTACCAAGCGGGTATCGTAGTTTCTCCTATACCTGGCCCTTGCGCCATTACCGCCGCACTGTCTGCCGCCGGCTTTTCTACCAACCGTTTTGTTTTCGAGGGCTTTCCCCCAAGAACCGAGAGTGCCAGGAAACATTTTTTTGAAGCATTATTGGACGAATCCCGCACCATTGTTTTTTACGAATCCAGCCACCGGCTGGAAAAATGCCTTGCGGATCTGCGAAAGGTTTTTCCCCCACAGCGCCGGTTGGTTATAGCCAAGGAGCTGACTAAAATCCACGAACGCTTCATCCATGCAACCGCCGGCTCTGCTTTAGAAATTTTCCACCAAAATCCAGCGCTCAAAAGAGGCGAATTCGTTATCTTACTGGAAGGTGCCCCCTTGCCGGCACCGGAAAATCTTGCTGCCAAACACCTTCGCACACTACATTTATTACTGGCAGAATGCCCATTGAAAACCGCTGTCTCCCTGGCGGAAAAAATTACCGGCGCGCGCAAAAAAACCTTATATCAAGCCGCCCTGGAGTGGCAAAAAAATCGCACGGAAAAAAACTAACACTTTTACTACCATTTCTGGTCAAATATTCACAAGAGAGCCGGCCGGGCAATCGCTTTCGGTTTTTTCCGAAAGAGGAAAGTCCGGGCTCCACAGGGCAGGGTGCCAGGTAACGCCTGGAGGGTGTGAACCCATGGAAAGTGCCACAGAAAATAGACTGCCGATGGCCCGACTACCTTTTGCATGGCAAACCAGCTCGTCAAGCCTGTTTTTCCAAACAGGCCGTTATTGCCGCAGCCGCTCATGGCACAGGTGATCGGGCACAGGTAAAGGTGAAATGGTGCGGTAAGAGCGCACCGCGCGGTTGGTAACAATCCGCGGCACGGCAAACCCCACCTGGAGCAAGATCAAATAGGGGAGCGAGGGTGTCAACCCAAGTGTGGCCCGCACAAGCTCCCGGGTAGATTGCTAAAGGCATGCGGTGACGTATGCCGTAGAGGAATGATTGCCCTCGACAGAACCCGGCTTACAGGCCGACTCTCTTTTTTATTTCCTTCGTCTACACTTATGAGAGTACCTTGCAAACTGCCGCCACCTAATGTACATACAACGAAGGGTTGACGGCCGTTTGGAATGGGAAAAGGTTTATAGTGACCGGCTCCACGGGGAATGCTGAATAATTCATCCATGAATTTTCAGCATCCGCAATCAGTGATGATAAGTCACTGATTTTGACGGTACGTACTTGTACCACTGGAAGTCCTGATTAAAATCTGTATTTTTCCGATGCCCCTTGCAGGAATCTGGCACTAAAAATAAATTACCAACTTTAACCGATCACTTATAGGATGACGCGTGTCAAATAACAATGGCTCCCCACCTATATTCACTGACCCAAGTTCGCTAAAAAACTGGCTGGCCACTTTGCCGTGGCTGGACTGTCATAAGACCAGCAGCTGCATTTTGACCCAAATCCGGGCACTCAATCATACGGTTTTAACCACTGCCCTTCGTTATCAATTACTCGAAGCATATTATCCTTACCTGCTCCAACTCATTGATGGCCTGGAAAATTACCTATTTGATACCCCCCTGCCCTTATCAGAGGATCACAAGACGCAGGCGTTCCTTGCCTTAGAGCTATACCGGGAAGTCAGTGAAGGGTATTTGCTCACCGTCTTCGACAAGGATTTCCTGCATTCAAAAAGCCTGACGAAACCGGAACAAACCAACGCACTTGTCAGAGCAATTGAAGGACTCCATCGCGTACAAGTCCTTTCGGCTCAAATATACGAATCTTTGGATGATTCTTTTTGGCGCAAGGTGTACCAGCTGTATGAGATGATTGAACAAGGTAATTTGTTTGAGGGCGATGCTTCACAACCCCAAAGTTTAAGCCAGGCGCATTTTTTGAGGCTCTTTCTGTTTAGCCTCTGTTCTCCGCAGCGGTTCCGGCAACGAGATCTAAAACAGATCGATTTATTTTTTCAATCCTTCGCCAGATTCGCTGAAATACGTCCCAAGCCGCATCATCAGAATAAAAAGGCCTACTTTCATTTCGATCTCTATGACCCTATACCGCCGCGCTCGGCCAAACTTGTCGCGCACCCAGAATCCATTGGCAGCCGCTTTATATATTGTCACAAAGTGGTACAGCAACTGCTCAAATTTATTTCAAATCCCCCCGCTTCTTCCGGCAGGGCCGTGCTTCCGGTCAACGCCACGCGCAAATTAGCGTTGCAAATCGCCCATACCCTCGGCGCACCCAAACACCGCAAGTGGAGCAGGATACAAGAAAACAGCGAATGCCTGCTGGTGGTGGGGCTGGAAGATTTGATTGCGGTGTTCGATAAAGAAGGGCGCATCCATAAAAACCTCAAGTCGCTATTGGCGACACCTTCCGGACGAATTGAAGAAAACCTCATCAGCCCTGGTGATTTTGACTTGCTCCCTTTGGATAATGACGATTTTTTTGACACGGGACAGGTTCTCTACGAAGGCATGGAAAAGGATGTCTATCAAAGACTCGTCAATCAAATGCACACTATTCCGGATTTTGGGCTCCAGAAACAAGCCAGCCAAAACGACAGGGACGATAAACAAAACCACTTTCCAGGCAAACTGGTAAATTCAAGCGCTCAGGGTTATTGCCTGATATGGTTGGATCACTCACTCGCCAAACTTAAAGTTGGCGAAATTTTGGTGATTCTCAATCACGGCGAAGAGTTAGAAATAGGTGCCATTCGATGGCTGCAAAAAGACCCGGATCAAGGCCTTCTGGTTGGGATCGAAATCATCACCTTCGCAATGAATGTCGTGGTCGTCGACTTAAAGATTTCACCCGATGCCCCGGGAGAATTCCGCCGGGAATGGGGACTTTTAATCCCTCCGCAACCAACGCTGGGACGCCCCACTAGTTTGTTAAGCCCTGCTTTTGTCTGGCAGCAAGGCCAATGGATACAAGCCCACCACCAAAATGGGAAAATAGAAAATTACTGGCTCAAATCCTTAACTGACTCAACTCCGGCATTCGATTTATTCGCCCTGGAAAAGACAGTTTAAGGCAACAGATTCAATCGCACTTGTAAAGCCCAGGCCAAGAACCCGCAACAGATGACAAATAATCCGGCAATCCATCCCGTGCTCATTCTGAACCTGGAGATGATCTTCTCCTGGGGAATAGCGGAAAGAATGAACGGCTGATCCTTGGATACAGGCTTTTTCAACAAATTCACTACCGGCTCTGGCGCTTTTTCCAGGCGTTGTCGAACCGCTTCTTTGGCTGCCTGCTTTCTGACAATCCGCCACTCCTTTTCATCAATCTTGCCATCCCGGTTGAGATCAAAGCGCTTCAAGAGATAAGTTTGATCGTGCTTCCAGCGGAGGATCAATTCCCGGGTGTCTGTTTCCAGACTATCACTGCCTCCCCCTTCACCCATCGTGGTAAACATTCCGAGGGCATACAGGGGTTTATCCGGCTCGAGAACCTTCTCGGTAAAACGGTAAGGGCCGATCAAGGCACCCTGGGCAGGAGGAGACGCCCCGGGGGTACGGTCCTGACCATACCAGGTCAGCACTTTTTCAGGGATGATTTCCGCCCCATCAGGATCGACAACACACTGGCCCGTCGAGTCTTCCAGGGCAAATATGGCTTCGCTGCGTTGGTGGGCGATCCTGCTCCAACGTGTGTGCCGGCGGCTTCCAAACCCGGCGGATTCTCTATGTTCGATGGTATATTCATACCAGACGCATGGGCGGTTGCTTAAAGGCGCGTAAATCGGTTCGCCCGGTAACATCCGGGCCCAACCTTCCAGTTCAACATAGCCTTGGTGGGCGGAACGGATTTTCGCCGTTGGCGTGTCTTCTATAATCCTGACTCGATGCAGACGGCGAAAGGCCGTATAAAAAGAACCTATCGCCACTCCGCCCAATATCACCACCAATCCCCAGAAATGCAGCGGGGGGCTGTGCAGCAACCACGCTTTGATCATTATCTGCTTCAACCAAACAAGGTTTGAAGATTGACATCACTTTTCTCTTCTTCGTTAAACTCCAGCAATTTGAATGGCTGGAAATCCAATTTCCGGGCAACCAGCACATCTGGAAATTGCTCGATGCGGACGTTGTTATTGTTCACCGCCTCATTATAGAATTCACGCCGGTCGGCAATGGCATTTTCCAATCCCGTGATGCGGTTTTCCAAATGACGAAACGACTGATCGGCCTTGAGCTCAGGGTAACTTTCCGCAACCGCAAACAAATTCATCAACCCCTGCCTGAGCTGCCCTTCCGCTTTACCCAAGGCCCCCACATCGCCCTGTTGCTGAGCCTGAAAAACACTGGCTCTGGCCCGCATGACCTTCTCCAGCGTGTCTTGCTCAAATTTCATATAACGCTTACACACTTCCACCAATTTGGGCAATTCGTCATGGCGCTGCTTGAGGAGGACATCAATATTGGACCAAGCTTGAGAAACGCCGTGTTTTAACGCCACCAGCCGGTTATATATGACAATGCCATAGACAAACAGGATAACAATCAAAGCGAGCAGGACCACTAAAAAAACCAACATGATTCAAAGACTCCTTATGTACAATTAAATCAGGCTCGGCAAATCGCTTTCCTTGCTGGATAAATGCCGGAGATTGTATTTTAAGTATAGTGACAACGGAGACAAATTTGGCACGCAAAACCTTTGAAAATTTAACGCCTTATACGGGCACCGGTGTGTATATCGCGGAAACCGCCTTGGTGATTGGAGACGTGCACCTGGAAAATGAAGTCTCTGTATGGCCACAAGCGGTTGTCCGTGGCGATGTGAATCATATCCATATTGGCTCAGGAACCAATGTTCAAGACGGGAGTATCTTGCACGTAACTCATGATGGCCCCCACGCACCCGGCGGATTTCCCTTGACCATCGGCCAAAAAGTTACTATCGGCCATCGGGCGGTAATTCACGGCTGTACCATTGGAGATTGGTGCTTGATTGGCATTGGCGCCATTGTCATGGATGGCGCGGTCCTGGAAGATAAAATCATGCTCGCCGCCGGTGCCCTGGTGCCACCTGGCAAACACCTTCACGCCAATTCGCTTTATATGGGAAGCCCCGCCCGGCGGACACGTTCCCTCACAAAAGAGGAATCAGCCTTCCTAGATTACTCGGCCGACCATTATATCCAACTTAAAAACCGTTACCTGAATGATTAGCTTTCACGATGTCTCCCTCCGCCGCGGCGGGAAATTGCTGTTTGAACACGCCAATTTTACCGTACGACGAGGTGACCGGACCGGTTTGGTTGGCGCCAACGGTACCGGCAAATCCAGTCTGTTGGGGCTGATTCTTGGAGAGCTTTCCCCCGATAGTGGCCATCTCCAATGGCCGCCGGATTTGACCATCGCTTCGGTGAGCCAGGAAATCTCGGATTTAGATCGCTTGGCGCTGGATTACGTCCTCGATGGCGATAAAGAACTGCGGGAATTGGAACGCAAACTCCAACAGGCCGAACAAGCCGGTAACGGTATTCTCCAGGCCGAACTCCACGCCCGGCTGGAAGCCATTGGCGGCTATCAAGCAAAAGCCAAAGCGGCCAAGTTGCTTGATGGTCTGGGATTTGCCACTTCCGATCTGGAAAAACCAGTACGGGATTTTTCCGGCGGCTGGCGCATGCGTCTTCATTTGGCCCAGGCATTGATGTGCCGTTCCGACCTCTTGTTACTGGACGAACCTACTAACCATCTGGACCTGGATGCTGTCATTTGGCTACAGGAATGGTTGAGAACCTATGCCGGGACTTTACTGCTCATTTCCCACGACCGGGATTTTCTCGACCAAATCTGTGATCATATCCTCCACCTGGAACAAAAGCGCGTCCGGCACTATCGGGGCAACTATTCCGCCTTTGAAAAGCTCCGCACCCAAGCCCTGGCGCAACAACAAGCCGCCTGCCGCAAACAACAACGGGAAAGGGATCATTTGCTGCAATTCATCAACCGCTTCCGCGCCAAGGCCACCAAGGCCCGCCAAGTGCAAAGCCGGATAAAAGTCCTGGAAAGGCTGGCGGAAATCGCCCCGGCCCATGTGGATTCCCCCTTTCACTTCCGCCTGCCCCGCCCGGCCTCCCTACCCTTTCCTTTGGTGCGGCTGGAGGATGCCAGACTGGGTTATGACGGGGATACCATTTTAAGAGAAGTGAATTTAACCCTGGGTCCGGGCGATCGTTTAGGGTTATTGGGGCCAAACGGTGCCGGGAAATCCACTTTGATTAAAACGCTGGCAGGTGAAATTCCGCCATTGGCAGGAAACCAGGAAACCGCCGATCGACTTAAAATCGGCTATTTCGCCCAACACCAACTGGAACAACTGGTCCCGGAGCAAACTGCTCTTGAGCATTTCCAACTGCTCGACCGCCAGGCCAGGGAAGAAAAACTGCGCGGCTTTCTGGGGGGGTTCGGTTTCAGTGAAGAACGGGCCACCACGCCGGTGAAAACTTTCTCAGGCGGCGAGAAAGCCCGCTTGGTACTGGCGCTCATTGTCTATCAAAAACCCAATGTACTGCTGTTGGACGAACCGACAAACCACCTGGATATCGAAATGCGCCACGCCCTCACTCTGGCCTTGCAGGATTATCCCGGCGCATTGATTCTAGTCTCCCACGACCGTCATTTATTGCGTTGTATCACCGATGATTTTTGGCTAGTCGCCAATGGCCACGCCGCCCCCTATTCCGGTAACCTGGAAGATTACCGCCGCTGGCTGTTGGAACAACGCAATCGTGAAACTCCCACCAAACCCGCTATTCCCACCCTATCCCGGCGAGATCTGCGCCGGGAAGAAGCGAAACGGCGCGAGCAGCTGCGCCCGCTGAAACAGGCATTGGCCGAAGCGGAAAAAGCCGTTCAACATTTCACCGAGGCCAAGGAAAGAATCGAGCACCAATTGGCTGACACTTCCCTTTACCAACCGGAAGCAAAACAGCGTTTGCAAGTGTTGTTATTGGAAAAAGCCGAAATCGATAAGCAATTGCATTTGGCGGAAGAACGTTGGCTGGAAGCTGAAGACAAACTAGAACAAATGGGTGAAACTCACACTCGAATTAACTGATCTTTATAGCACCTGCCTGGCCCGGCTATTTCATCA
>JALSQY010000221.1 GCA_026985035.1 Methylothermaceae bacterium | reverse complement strand
GACTCACCGCAGAGGCACGGCCCTGCATTCCCTGCGCCTCCGTGGTAAAAATTCCATCAATTCAAAGAAGAGATCAAATTATGTGGCGCCTATATGTCAAAACAATCAAAACCGGCATTAAAACCGAGCCGGTGAGAAAAATTGTCCGAGATCCCGAGGTGGAACGCCTGGGAGCGGAAGTCAAACGCATGGTGGACAAGGATTTTGCCGGGAGTCTGGCGATCCGCGAGGTAGATGCCGGATCGTGTAACGGCTGTGAGCTGGAAATTCACGCCCTGAATAATGTGTATTACGATGTGGAGCGCTTTGGCGTCCATTTCGTCGCCTCCCCCCGCCACGCCGACATGCTTTTGGTGACAGGTCCCGTGTCACGCCACATGGAGACCGCCTTACTGCGCACTTACGAGGCCACCCCCGATCCAAAGTGGGTGATCGCTTGTGGCGACTGCGCCGTATGTGGCGGGGAATTCGGCGTTTCCTACGCCAGTTGCGGAGCCGTGGACAATGTCATCCCAGTGGATGTCAAAATTCCTGGCTGCCCGCCGCCGCCAAGCGTATTACTCGCCGGTATCCTCGAAGCCATCGGGAAAAGGAGAAAATAATGGTCAAATGCTTTCAATGGAAACTGCTTTCCCTTTTGCTGGGAGGACTGCTTTTTGCCGGTAACGCCCTGGCAACCCAAAAGGATTTTCAGGGATGGTATGGATTATCCGCGCAGGGTGGCTTTGCTGCCCTGTCTCCCCGGCTGAAGAACTTCAGCTGGAGCTTCCTGAATCAGGCCCGCCTGGGGGACCATCACCGCGATCTGACGGAAAACCTGCTGTTTATTCAATTCAATTACCACTTCAACGATCAGCTCCACGTGGGACTGGGTTACACCCGCGACTGGCTCGACCGCTTCAACGAAAACCGCGCCTA
The DNA here is from genome assembly GCA_026985035.1 of Methylothermaceae bacterium. Classification (GTDB taxonomy): domain Bacteria; phylum Pseudomonadota; class Gammaproteobacteria; order Methylococcales; family Methylothermaceae; genus Methylohalobius. Next base: position 11,708 of record JALSQY010000221.1, on the reverse strand, counting down.
CGAGGAGATCGGCTGGCGCTCTAAAGTCTCTGACTGGGGCAGATGGACAACCCGCACCCGCCTGGAACAGCGGGTCAACGACAAACTCGATTCCAACAACATGGGCGTCCGCATCCGCGAACTGGTGCAATGGAGTTACCCCCTACCCGGTCTGCCGCAGGTAAACTTCCTGCTCAACGATGAAGCGATGTGGTATCTCAATTCCAGCGCCTGGCGCAGCGACGGCTTCACCGAAAACCGGGCCTTCGCCGGATTTTCCCTACCGCTGGTGGACAAGTCCAGGCTAACCCTGGGTTATATGAACCAATTCGTCCGCAAAGGCACATCGAAAAATCATTTGCTCCATCATATTCTCTTTGTCAATATTGGTTTTCATTTTTGAAATAAACAACACGAGGCATCCCATTGAGCACTTTTCCTCCTTGCCCTCACTGTCATTCCGAATATACCTATGAAGACGGCCATCTATATATCTGCCCCGAATGCGCCCACGAATGGAGTAAAGACGGTCCGCAAGAAGCGGCGGATGAACCCACTGTTACCGATGCCCACGGCAATATATTGAAGGACGGGGACAGCATTACCGTCATTAAGGATCTCAAGGTCAAAGGTTCCTCGGCGGTGGTAAAGGTAGGCACCAAGGTCAAAAACATCCGCTTGGTGGAAGGGGATCATAACATCGACTGTAAAATCCCCGGCATCGGGGCAATGAAGCTGAAATCCGAGTTTGTGAAAAAAGCTTAACCAGCTGATGAAACAGAAAACGCTTCGTCCTCCTTTCCGGCAAACTCTCTGGTACCGGCTGATTATGGCCGGAGGAGTGGTCTACACCGTGGTATGGAGCGTTCTTCTCTATTTCGGCTGGACGGATTCTCCCACGATCATTCTTTGGTGCGACGTAGTCACAGGTATCATTCTGCTCCACTTGGCCTATGACATCTACCTCCGCGGTGATCGTTTTACCGAAACCCGCCTTTCGATCCGGCTGATACGCTTGATCAGCCTTTTGTACGCCAGTGCCTGGACGGTGATTATCATGGTCACCTTCGGCACCGAGCTTTTATTGCCATTCGATCTGGTTTCCCTTTACATTACCCTGGCTTTGACCCATGCTTTGTGGAAAAGTCTGCGCTCAAAGACACCCTCTGCGGTCGAGTAAAAATTAGACATTCCCCTTAGCCCGGATATTTCATCAGCGTCCCGGATGATGACACAGGACAGGCGCGTATGGGCGCTGGCTTGGACCGAAAGCCAGGCTTTCGGCTTGAGGGAAATTCAAGCCCAGGCGTGCCTGGACCAGCCAGGGCCGGGATAGGATTTGGGCCGGGGACAAGATGGATCTTGCCTTTTGTCAGGAATCACCGTGATTTATGTTTATACATTCGTAACTTACCCAAAGGCCCAAAGCTGGTTGGTGAAATGTCTGGGTTAGGGAGCTTCTGATTAAGTCAGAGGCTCCTTCGGCACATGAATGTGCCGCCAAAGCCAGTCACTGTAAGTGATTGACTTTGTGAGAAAAACAAAAATCGCAATTTTCGTTTTTCGCTCTCTGAACAAGCCAAGGATGACTTGTTCAAAGGTTCCTTGGTGCCACGGCACTCAATCAGTTCAATATCCACCACAATGAAAAAACGCCAGGAAACGCCCTGCATCACTTCAGAGATATAATACTGAATCGTCGTTTCCACCCGGATAGGGATAATGAAACCGCTTCACCCCCTCCTATACCGCCCCGTTATCATCGCCGGAGCAGGCCTGAGCCTGCTGCTGGTGATGGTACTGGTAGCCTTTATCCTCCTGACCTGGCGTAACCTGGTGCGGATTCACAGGATTGAAACCACGGTGACCCAGGTCAACAGGCTCCAGACAATCAATTACCAGCTGCAAAAAATGCTGTCGGAAAATCCCGCTCAAGCTTTGCTGCCCTTGTTCAGGGAACACTTGGAAACCCTCGCCATGGAGGATTTAAAAGCCGATATCGATCCCATCCTGCGCTTGCTTGATCAACCCCAATCCGGCCAACTAACGGCAGTCAGCCAGCAATTACAAAAACTTCTGGAAAAAGAAAATCTGCGGGAACAAAAGTTGCTCAATCAAGTAGTCTCCGATACTGAACTGGAAATGGAAGCCGCGCTCGGAGGCTTGATTACCCTGTTGCTGCTGCTGATCCTGGGAGCGATTTTGACCCGTTATTGGTTGCTGACACCTTTACGGAAAATGAATGGCCTGTTGCTGCAACTGGCAGAAGGACGCTTCGAACCCATCTTGGCGGAAGATACCGGCCCCCCCTGGCGTTCACTGCTAGATAACTACAACTATATGGTGACCCGACTGGCCGCCTTGGAACAGGCCCGGCAAGAACGCACCCGCTCTCTTGAATCCCAAGTCCGCAGCGCCGCCGCAACACTACTGGCACAAAGCCGGACGCTGGCACGGGCAGAGCGGCTGGCGGCCGTGGGCGAAGTAGCCGCAGGGGTCGCCCATGAACTGCGTAATCCCCTGGCTGGCATTCAGATGGCACTGCACAATCTGCGTTCGGAAAATACCGATGCCGGTATTCGCCAACGCTTCGATCTCATCATCGCCGAAATGGAACGTCTCAGCCGCCACCTCAACCAGTTACTGGATCAGGCCCGTCATCAACCGGAACCGCTACGGGAAATCGATTTGGACCAGGTTATCCAGGAAATCTTGGCACTTCTGCAATATCAAATTCCCGGCAATATCCAGCTTCATTATCAAAAAGCAGGTCCCCTTCGGGTTCACCTTCCCGAAACCACTCTGCGCCAATCCCTGATTAATCTGATTCTCAATGCTGTCCAGGCCCTGGGCAATCAAAAGGGTAATATTTGGATCGCTGCCCACGCTGAAAAGGGCAAATTGACAGTGGAAGTCAGCGATGACGGCCCTGGTTTCCCCAAGGATCTACTTGCCCACGGCATCCGCCCCTTCGCCACCGGGAAAGATGGTGGCACCGGTCTGGGATTGCTGATGGTCAAACGATTTGTCACCGGCCTCGACGGCCAAATCATCTTGGGCGAACGGCAACCTCACGGTGCCCTTATTGTATTGGAGATTCCATGCGCAATTCCTTATTGATTATTGAAGATGAAGTTCTTCTGGGCGAGGAATTGGCCCGGCGTTACCGCCATCTCGACTGGGAGGTATGGTTGGCCAAAAACCTGGAAGAAGCACACCACTTTTATCAAAAACAAGAAATAGAACCCTTGGTGGTACTTTCCGATATGAATCTGCCCGATGGCAGTGCCTTGGATTTCCTGGAAAAAATGGGTGGGCGTCAGCCTGGTTGCGAATGGATATTTCTCACCGGTTATGGCAGCGTGCCTGACTCAGTTCGGGCGTTGCGTCTGGGAGCCTATGAATTCCTGGAGAAACCCTGCAGCCCGGACCGGCTCCAATTAGTTCTGGAATCCGCCGCCCGCAGCGCTCAGGCGCAACGGCGCTTGGCTTTCGAAACCAGCCAGCGGCATAACCGTTTCAGTCCCGATGTATTCGTGGGGAAAAGCCCCCAGGTTTGCCGCCTGCGCCAGCTGCTCAGCCGCTTGGCTCAAATTCCCTTTTCTTCCCTGGTTATCCTGGGAGAGACAGGCACCGGCAAAGGGCTGGCAGCGCGTGTACTTCACTCCAGCGGCCCCCGCTCCCAGGGTCCTTGGGTAGAACTCAACTGTGCCGCTTTGCCCAAAGATATGGTGGAAGCAGAATTGTTCGGTTATGAAGCTGGCGCATTCACAGGGGCCAAGGGCCGCCATCACGGACTATTGGAACAAGCCGACGGCGGCACGCTGTTTTTGGATGAAATCGGCGAGCTTGATCTCGGTATCCAGGCCAAGCTACTCAAGGCTGTGGAAGACAAGCGTTTCCGGCGCTTGGGCGGCGAGCGGGAAATTCAGGTGGACGTGCAAATCATCGCCGCCAGCAACCGTAATTTGGAACACCTGGTGGAAGAAGGTTTGTTCCGCAGCGATCTCTATCACCGCTTGAGTGTCTTTTTGGTGGAAATGCCCCCTCTGCGGGACCGTAAGGAAGATCTCGAATCCCTAGTCCATTTATTCGTTACAGAATTCAACGCCAAGGCGGATAGGCGAGTCAAAATCATCCCGGAAACCGTGTGGAAACAATTTGAAAATTATCACTGGCCGGGCAATATCAGGGAACTGCGCAATTTAATCGAACGGTGCGTGTTATTGGCGGAAGACGATCATTTTCCCAGCCAGTGGATTCAATTGCCAGGACAGCATTCACCTTTGGAAACAAACGAAAACGCCATCACTTTACCCTTGGATGGCAGTCTCTCTCTGGAAGAGATGGAACGGAAAATCATCGAAACCGCACTCGCCCGCACGGAAGGCAATGTCACTGCCGCCGCCCGGCTGCTCAAGGCGAGCCGGGAAACCCTGCGTTACCGGATACAAAAACACAAGTTATCGGACTGACAGGACAGACCGCTTACGCGGTCTGTCCTATCGGACGAAATGTTGAGTTCCGCTATCTGCCCGCAGGCCGTTACCTGATGTTGTACCGGGAGATTCCCGGCGGAATCTAGCCCGGATATTGCCCCAGCGGGCCTTGGGCCTCTGGATAAGCAACGGATGTATAAATATCACAGTTATTCGTGATAAAAGGCAAGGTCCCCCAGGGCAATCGCATGAACCGACAACTTATCTCCCCTATCCCGGCCCTGGCCGGAAAAGTAACCAGAAACAGAAAAAAATCGTTTAGGAAACGCTGAATTATTCAACGTTTCCTTCATTTCCCCTCCCTGGCTGTATTACCTTAATTCTTGCCATAAATCAAAGAATTGAATTTGATTTATTCGATATTCCTAATAGAATGGGAAGCCGTTCTCACAAGGAAGGCATCGAATGAAAGCATTCCGGCTTGTTTTTCTATGTTTCCTGATTATCCATTTTCAGGCAGCCCCTCTTCACGCCGAAAACCGGGGAATCCATACTGATGTCTTGCCTTCCGCGCCATTGACGCTATCTCAAGCGATTGATCTGGCGCTTACCCGCAATCCCGATCTGCACGCCGCCCAGGCACGGATTCAAATAGCAAGAGGGCGTCTCAAAGAGGTGGAAGCCGCCTTCTATCCCCAATTCAAAGCGGGATTGAGTTATGTCTCAAGCAACAACCCATCCCGGGCTTTTGGCATGATTGTCGCCCAACGCCGCTTTGACTTCGGCATGGACATCAACGATCCTGGCTTCCAAGAAGATTTCCGCCCCGAGATTGGCATGCAATGGTCGCTATTTCGGGGCGGTCAGGATTATTATCAACGCCAGGCCGCCAAGCTGGGTATCGACGCAACCCAAGCACGAAAGGCCGCTGTCCGCAACGGTTTGGCCACGGCGGTCAGCGCCGCGTTTTACGCTCTGCTGGAAGCGCCACAGCGGATTGAGGTAGCCAAACGCACCCTGACAACCGTCAGTAAAGAGCTGGAATTCATGCGTGCCCGCAAAGCCCAGGGCATGGCGCTCAAATCCGATGTCTTATCCCTGGAAGTCCGCCTGGCGCAAGCCCAAGAACAGCAAATTCAAGCGTTGAACGCCAAAGAAGCGGCAAAAACCGCCTTACGTACCCTGCTGGCTTTTCCTCCCGAAGCACGGCTGGAAGTCGTTTCCGAAGACAGCACTCCAGTGCCAGCCAAGCCCGGCGAATTTAACGATTGGTTGCAGAAGGCGTTGACTCAGCGGCCCGAACTGATTGCCGCGGACAAGCAAGTCAAGGCCCAGGAAAAGGCAGTAAGAGCGGCCCAAGGCGCCCGCCTGCCCCGATTGAACGTCTTTGCCACCTATGGCCAAAACAGTAAAGATCCGCAATTTTCAACCAATAAGGACAATCTCACCATGGGCGTACAAGCGGAAGTGGATCTATTTTCAGGGGGGGCTATCAGCGCCCGGATCGATCAGGCCAAACAAAAATTGGAAGAAATCCGCGCCTTGCACCAACAAACTCGGTTGCAGGTGGAAAAAGAAGTCAAGCAGGCCTGGCTCAATTTGCGGGATGCGTTGGCCCGTTTTGAGGTCGCCAAACGCGCTCTAGCCGCCGCTGACGAAGCATTGAAACTGGTCCGCGCCCAACATCGTGGCGGAACTGCCACCGTCACCCGCTTTCTCGAAGCGGAAACCGATGCCGCCGAGGCCCGCTTGCATCTGATCGTCGCTCGCTTCAATGCTCTCGTCGCCGAAGCTGAACTCAAACGCGCCACCGGAACGTGGCCTGATCAGGAGCCTGAATCATGAAACTGACCAGCAAACTCATTTGGGGCCCGCTTGCCGTCCTCGGTCTGATCGGGCTACTCGCCTGGATTCAAGGTGCTTTTGCGGAAAAGGTTCCTCCAGGCCGCACCCCACTGGCATTGGAAAAAGCCTCCGGCGCTATTGTCAAGGTCGAAGCCCGAACCCTTCCCCGCCGACTGGATTGGCCCGCCACCGTCAGTGCCGATACCGTGGCCCGTATCGCGCCAAAGATTCCGGGCCGGATTCTTAAGATTACGGTCGATATCGGCGCCCAGGTACAAAAAGGGCAACTGCTGGCCCGTCTGGATGACAGCCAGATCCGCGCTCAATTACGTGCCGCCAAGGCCGCCCTGGCCGCGGCAAAGGCCCAGGCCCAACGCGCGGCGGCAGATGCCCGGCGGATACGCAATCTGTTCAAACAACAGGCCGCCACCCAACGGGACCTCGATGCAGCCGTGGCCGCCGAACGCAGCAGCCGGGCCCAAGTCGAGCAAGCCAGACAACAGATCCAAGCCATCAAAGCACAACTCAATGAAACCCGCCTTTACGCCCCCTTCACCGGGAGTATCATTGAACGCTTGGCCGATCCTGGCGACATGGGCTTGCCCGGACAACCCATTCTGACCTTGCAGAATCCCCGGCAACTGGAAGTCAAAACCCATGTCCCGGAACACTGCGCCCGTTTTTTAAGCCTGGGATCGCCTGTGAAAGTGAACGTGCCCGGCCAGGATCTCCAGCTCGAAGCAGCAGTGACGGAAATGGCCGCCGCTGCCGATACTTTCACCCACACTATTGAGGTCAAGGCGGCGTTACCGCCGGATCAACCAGTGCTTCCCGGGGCCTTCGCCTGGTTTGGACAGACTTGTGGCGAGGAGCAATTGTTGTTGCTTCCCGCTTCGGCGGTACGCCGGGTGGGACAACTGGAAGAAGTCCAGTATGTCACCGAAGGCCACTTACAAACCCGCTTGGTACGCACTGGCCGGCATATCAACGGGCAAGTGGAAATTCTCGCCGGGTTGAAGGCGGGAGACCAAGTCCAGTTGCCCAAGGGGAACTGAGATGGCGGAACAGGAAAAGTCCTTGGGTTTCACCGCCCGCATCGTCAAACTTTTCATTGAATCGCGCCTGTCTCCGCTGATTCTGATTGGCTCGATACTGATGGGTCTCGCCGCCCTGTTGCTCACTCCCCGCGAAGAAGAGCCACAAATCGTCGTTCCGGTGATGGACGTGTTTGTCGAAGCGCCAGGAGCATCGGTGGATGAAGTGGAAAAACTGGTGGCCACCCCGCTGGAACACAAACTGTGGGAGATTCCGGGGGTGGAGTATGTTTACTCCATGTCCATGCCCGGCCGGGCCATCGCCACAGTGCGTTATTATGTTGGCGAGGACCGCGAGGACAGCCTGCTCAAGACCTGGAGCAAGCTCATGTCCAACCGGGACATCATTCCCCCTTTCGTCACCTCCTGGACGGTCAAGCCGGTGGAAATCGACGACGTCCCCATCGTTCTGCTCACCCTTTCCTCGCCGGATCCTGCCTATGGCACCTATGAATTGCGGCGCATCGCTGAAGAGCTGCTCGATAAGATCGGTCAGGTGGACAATACCGGTAAGATCTGGATTTCCGGTGGCCAGCGCCGTACGCTGCGCATCTATCCCGATCCCGCCAAACTGGCCGCTCATCACCTCAGTCTGCTGGAACTGATGGGTGCGCTGCAACAAGCCAATTTTAACCTTCAGGCCGGTGAATTTGACCACGACAACCGCCGCCTGCGCCTGGAAGCTGGCCCCTTCTGGAAAACCCTGGAAAATGCCGCCGCCACGGTGGTTGGCCAATATAATGGCCGTCCGGTCTATCTGCGGGAAGTGGCTAAATTGGAAGACGGACCGGCGGAGGTAGAAACCCTGACCCGGATCGGATTCGGGCCCCAGGCTGAACACAGCAAGCGCATTGCCGGCCCCACCGCCGTGACAGGTGACGGCCATCCGGCAGTGACCATCGCCGTGCCCAAACGCCGCGGCGCCAACGCCGTCACCGTGGCCCGTGACGTCATCGAAAAAGTGAAATCACTTCATGGCGGCGTCATTCCCTCCCAAGTAACTGTCACTATCACCCGGGACTACGGCGAGACCGCCAATGATAAGGTCAACGAATTGGTGGAACATCTATTTGTCGCCATTGCTACCGTCATCGTGCTGTTAGCCATTGCCCTGGGTGTGCGCGAAGCCTTCATCGTTGCCATTGCCGTGCCCATGACCTTGGGCGTGACCTTGTTTTGCGACTTGGTATTCGGCTACACCATCAATCGCGTCACTTTATTCGCCCTTATCCTGTCGTTGGGCCTGCTGGTGGACGACCCCATTGTCGACGTAGAGAACATATACCGTCATTTCAAGCTCCGCAAGCAGCCGCCACTGCAAGCAGCGCTGACCGCAGTGGACGAAGTACGGCCTCCGACCATCTATGCCACCTTCACCGTCATTGTCTCGTTTCTGCCGATGTTTTACATCACCGGCATGATGGGACCCTACATGGCGCCGATGGCCTTCAACGTCCCGGTGGCGATGCTGATGTCGCTGCTGGTGGCCTTTACCGTCACTCCCTGGGCCAGTTACCACCTGCTCAAGGCAGAATACGGCAAACCCGGGGAAAAGCCTTACGATATCCACGAAAGCTTCATATACTACTGGTACCAAAAAGCCCTGGGGCCTCTGATCGCCAGCGCAGGGCGGGCGCGGCTTTTTCTCGGCTTTATCGCTCTGTTATTTTTTCTCTCCTGCCTACTGGTAGTCTTCGCCATTCCCCTCAAATTGCTGCCTTTCGATAACAAAAACGAAATGCAATTGGTAATCGATATGCCCCGCGGCACCACCCTCGAGGAAACCGATGCGGTGGCCCGGGATCTGGAAGATTATCTAGCCACGGTCAACGAAGTCACCGATTTCGAAACCTATATTGGCCTTGGTTCTCCCATGGATTTCAACGGCTTGGTACGCCACTACTACCTGCGTCACGCCAGTTACCAAGGCGATATTCGCATCAACCTGGTCCACAAACACGAACGAGAATACCAGTCTCACGAAATCGCCCTCAGAATCCGGCCGGATATCGAAGCTATCGCCGCCAAACACGGGGCCAGCGTCAAAATCGTGGAGATCCCGCCAGGTCCACCGGTGCTCTCCACGGTAGTGGCTGAGGTCTATGGCCCGCCAGGAGTAGCCTATGACGATTTGGTCCAAAGCACACTGCGTATGCGTCATGACGGCTTCGAAAAACTCGATATCCTGGTTGACGTGGATGATTTCGTGGACGAACCCCAAACCCGCCTCAACTTCCACATAGACCAGGCCAAGGCCGCCCTGCACGGCATCACTGTGGCCCAAATTTCCAAAACCGTGGCAAGTGCCCTTGGTGGCTCGAATGTCGGCCTGCTCCACGCCGAGTACGAACGCCAGCCCGCCCCCGCTGTGATTCGGATCCAACGTCCGCTGCGCTCTCACCCGGAGATTCTCGCCAGCCTGCGGGTACGAAGTGCTGACGGCCAACTGATACCGCTGGGCGAGCTGGGCCACTTCGCCGAGGAAAAAGTACCCGTGACCCGTTTTCACAAAAATCTCAAACCGGTGGGATATGTGATTGCAGAAATGGCAGGCCACGCCCCCGTGGAAGCGGTAATCGCCCTGACCCGGATGTTTGAGGAAAACCCGTTGCCGCAAGGCTATGATTTCACCCTGCGGGGTGAAGGGGAATGGAAGATCACCGTGGACGTGTTCCGGGATTTGGGACTGGCCTTTGCCGCCGCCCTGGTGATGATCTATGTGCTGCTGGTGATGCAAACCGACTCGTTGGGAATGCCTATCGTTATCATGATGGCCATTCCCCTGACCGTCATCGGCATCATGCCCGGTTTCTGGCTCTTGAATTTGCTTCCTGAACCCATCCAGGGCTATCCCAATCCTGTTTTCTTCACTGCCACGGCTATGATCGGCATGATCGCCCTGGCCGGGATTGTGGTGCGCAACTCCATCATCCTCATCGACTTCATCCAACGCCTCCAAGCCCAGGGCAGAACCCTCGCCGAGGCCCTGGTCGAAGCCGGCGCCGTGCGCCTGCGTCCCATCTTTCTAACCGCTGGCGCGGCCATGTTTGGCTCCGTGGTCATCACCCTCGACCCCATCTTCTCAGGGCTGGCCTGGAGTTTTATCTTCGGCATCTTCGCTTCCACCAGCTTCACGCTATTGGTGATACCAGTGGTGTATTACCTGTTAAATCGGAAACAGCAAGAAGTTAACGGCTAATAATATTTTTAGATTTTCACCGCAGAGAAGCGGAGGGCGTATCAACCGCAGGGAGAAGAAACCTTTACACCTCAATGCCTGGAACCATGAGGAGGAGCCACCCACTCCTCTGGCCGTACTGGATACTCCCCTCCCCAGCTTGCGGAGGAGGGGGTTCAATATCATGCAAAATCAAATACAAACGGGAAAACAACCGTCATGCGATTGCCCTGTTTATATAGTCTTGGCAGGTTATTTCAAACCAATGCACGTTCTATGGATTCAGCAAGGTTACGCGCCAGATTTTCAATGAGCGCGCCATCCTGCCCTTCCACCATCACCCGAATCACAGGTTCGGTCCCGGAAGGCCGCAGCAGCACCCTGCCACTGCCATTCAATTCTCTCTCCGTAGCCTCCTTTGCCTGACGCACAATATCAATTGCATCGAGATTGGCAGGCTTGGTGCCGACCTTGACGTTAATCAACGTCTGAGGGTATTTGCGCATGCCTTGCTTCAATTCGTGAAGTGATTTTTCCTGATCCCAAAGCTCGGCAATCACCTGCAGAGCAGAAACGATTCCGTCGCCGGTGGTGGTGCGATCCAGGCAAATGATGTGACCGGAACCTTCACCGCCAAGCAGTCCACCATGGGCCTTGAGCATTTCCATCACATAGCGGTCGCCCACAGCGGCCCGTTTGAATTCCACTCCCAACCCAGACAATGCGTGCTCCAATCCCAGATTGGTCATCAAAGTGCCGACCACCGGTCCTTTGAGCTGATTTTTGGCCAACCGGGAGGCAGTAATGATATATAACAGCTCATCACCATCCACCAGTTCCCCTTTATGGTCAACCATGATGACCCGGTCGCCATCGCCATCAAAAGCGATACCCAAATCGGCATTGAATTCCACGACTGCCCTTTGCAATGCCTCTGGATGCGTTGAACCGCAATTCCGATTGATATTCAGGCCGTCAGGCTGAGTCCCAAGACAATCGACAGTCGCGCCCATTTCCCGAAAAACATGGGGGGCAATATGGTAAGTCGCGCCATTGGCGCAATCCAGAACAATGTGCATGCCTGTCAAATCCATGCGCGCGGGCACGGTGCTCTTGCAGAACTCGATATAGCGCCCTGCCGCATCTTCCACCCGCACCGCCCGGCCCAATTTA
>JALSQY010000220.1 GCA_026985035.1 Methylothermaceae bacterium | reverse complement strand
TGCCGTCATCCACCAATATCACTTCGTAATCATGGTCCTCGATCGGTTCGGTGACAGCGGCGATTTTTTGATAAAGCGTTTTCAGGGTTTCCGCTTCGTCCTTGGCGGGTATGACAAAACTGATCAAAGGCATTGTTTCAAGGGGTAGTTGGTTCGTTTGAAAAAGGAAGCAAATGGGATTTGTTTAGCTCATGCCATTGTAACGGATTACCGGTGAGTACAAAGGCAAATAACCTTTCATCGTCAGGATCTACCTTGGCATAGCCCTGCCAGCCGAAGTCTCCCGCCATGCCAAGGTAATCGTTCACGTCGGGTCGGGGAAAGCCCGTGATTGCGAGGCCCCGGACGACATAATCCTGGTTGGTAATGGCAATGCAGACGATTTTGTTGCCAGGGAGAGGAATGGCCCAGCCATCCAGTTTGTAGTTGAGTGGGTCCATTTCCCAGGCGTTGTCAAAAAAACCTCCGGTAAGACCTGCCCTGTCCGCTTGCGTGCTTGCCGGGGTGTTCAGTTTTTCCCCGGGTTTGGGGCAATGACTGAAAGTGCCGTCAAAGGGGATATGCTGAATTTTTTTCAGCCGGGGAATGAGGGTGGCTGCCATGTACCGGCCTTTTTCCGTTCTCAGAATGGGGGTGACGGTTTTGGACAAAAGCTCGAAATCATAGCCTTCCGTATAAATCGATACCATGGCCAAGGGTTTATTTTGGCTTCGCTTTATCAAGTAACCGACATTGCTCTCAGATGCTGAAAAACTGGCGAGACTCAGGATGACAAGTAGAGACAAGAAGGGAGGATAACGCCAATGGTGTGGCAAAGGTGCTGTCCGTGTCATCAAGAGGGCCAGGCAAAACCACCCCAGCCAAAAAAGCGCGGGCAAGGCCATATATCGTGAGGCAAAGGCTTGCTCTACGCCGAAACCGGCTCTTGCCGGGGCGATCATGGCCATATTGGCCAGGGCATAAACAGATACCATGAGCCAGGGGGCCGAAGCAGCCCGCAGAGCGGGGGTTTTGACCAACCGCCAGAGGATGAAGACCAGGCTGACCAGCCCCGCGTCGGAAATTTGTTGCGCCAGTAGTGCGTCACGGGTGAAAATGCCGCCTGTCAGAGTGCGGAAATAATCCCAAATCAGCAGCGGATCGGCTTGCAGGTCGGGATGTGCAGCGGGTTTGTGGTAAAAGAACAGGAAAATCAGGGCGGCAAGGCTGGCATGGGCTATGATTTTGATGGTGATGGCAGGGGGTTGCCTCTGCCACAATGCTCCCGCGATCAGGGCCGGCCAGATGCCCAGGGCGGTGCTGTAGGTCAGCAGGCCGGTCAGGCCCAGCAGACAACTCAAGTGAATCCGCTGGCGAATGAAAAAATAGAACGCACTCAATGCCAGAGCGTTGGCGCCGATCCAGGCTACCCCGCTCATCCCCAGCATCCAGTTGTGGGCGGCGTTGGGAGTGAATATGAAAATGACAATCGCCAGAATTGCCAAGTGTTTTTCCGGTGCTGAAAAATATTTTTTTGTAAAAATCAGTAGAATCGCGGCTTCCAGACAGGCAAAGCCCAGTGCAATGAAACCGAGAAAGCGGTTGTCCCCGCCCGTGAGTTTGGCATTAAGGGCATAAATGATTTTCGGGAGCAAAACGATATGCTCTGTCCCGTGGGCGAGCCAATCACCAGGCCAGGGGCTGAATCCGTCCTCCCGGAGGATAGTATCCAGATAACTCCAATAATCATTATCCGGCAAACTGCCTGCCTGGGTGATCAGAGCGGCCACATACAGGGCCGGCAGGCAGGCTACCACGGCAAAAGCCCACTGGGCCAGCCAGGCCACGATTCGTCTGCCCGCATTAAACGAAATGGTGATGAGCGGTGTTTCGGCTATGGTTGACATGGGTGACGAAAATAGTATCGGGGCCTGGATTCAGTGAGAGGAAAAGAACAAACAACGGCCTTTTCCCCAAGGGGTAAACCAAAGCTTCTCTTGCTCAAAGGCCGCAAATGCCCCCCTCCCTTTCCCAAAGGCCAGCATTTACAAGTCTGCTTTTTTCGAAGAGCACAAACAGGCGCCTCCCTTTCCCGAAGGGGTCAAACAAGCGCCTCCCTTTCCCGAAGGGTTCAAACTAACGCCTCCCTTTTCCAAAGGGAGGTTGGGAGGGATTGACAAAAATCCTGGCCTTTCAATCCTGCGCAAATCCGGCGAGAAGCGGACAGCCGCCGGTGGCTTGTTCGAGTGTGGCGAGTGGGTAACATCCGTTGTAAAGTGTTTCAACAATCTGAAATTAAAAGCTGCAACGCCCGGATCGGCCGCCGGCCTCGATGGGCCATTGCCCGGCAGGGTAATCGCATGACCGCCGTTTTTCCCGTTCATACTTGATATATTGAATCCCCTCTCCCTCTGGGAGGGGTTGGGGTGAGGGCTTGAGCCGATGAATGCAACGGTGTCTTCCCCTTCTCCCCCGGCCTCTCTCCCAGAGGGAAAGGAGAGAATCGGTTCAGGCGATTGTCCTGCATTGTCCGGGGAGTCCAATGCAGATACGACGATACAATGGTATCCTACCGCCCTTGCCTTATCAATCGGGATTACCAGGGCGATTGCATGAACCGCCTTATCTCCCCTCTCTTATCCTCCCTCTCCCTCTCCCTCTGGGAGAAGGGCCAGGGGAGAGGGATAGGGGTTTCAAGGCCGTGCAACATCAAGCATGAACGGGAAAAACGGCGGTTATGCGATTGCCCTATCAGGATTGTCCTTTAAGATT
>JALSQY010000219.1 GCA_026985035.1 Methylothermaceae bacterium | reverse complement strand
CAAAAACCTAGTTTTCAAATTGTCATACCTAGCCCAAGAGGAGATCTATCATGCGCCTGATAATTCTTTCTATCTTATTTGCATTCCTTGTCACTGGTTGTGAAAGCGGCGGCCAAAGCAACTCCGCAAAAAAAGCCACCGTCATTAGGGGACTCGTCATAGGAGAAGAAGGTCCTGCCGAGAGTGCTCGTATCGAAGCCATCGATAGCCGCGGCCAGGTAATAGCAAAAGCAGAGGTCAAAGAAGAAGGCCTTTACCAAATTTCACTACCAGCCAACGCCAATTACCCGGTATTGCTTAAAGCCACACTCCCCAAAGAACGGAATAAAGTTCTTCAAGCTGTGGTCACCAGTGATTTGGTGGAAGAACAAGATATAAGTCCGATGACCGATCTGGTCGTAAAATCCGCTTTGGGCCAAGGCGGTTTGACGCCTGAAAATATCGCCCGCGCTGCTGGTGCAGCCATCAATCAGCGTCCTACTCAAGGGGGTAAACGAACCTCAAGCGGCTTTAAAGGGGACCTCACTAAACAATATAGTGGCTGGCACTGATTTCCAGTAAAGCGTGGCGGGACGACTTGCCCCGCCACGCTTAAGGATTTGCTATTGATTAGAAGGTTCCACCATTCCATCCCCAGAACTTCCCAGGAATATTGATAAATTCGATATATACCCGGGAAGGGGGTATATCGCACTGTTCTTCTAAAAAATTACACACAAACCCCGCCAAAGGTTGGGTTTGTGCCTCGGATAATCCAATGCTTTTGAGCTCTACGTAGGCCGCAGGTTCCTTGTTACCAGAAAAATGCAAGTTGGCACCTGCAGATAATTCCACCATGACATAACGTTCGGGTTTGCCTAATTCTTCCGCTAGCCGTTTGGAAGCTTCCGCCAAGATGGCATCAGCCTTTTCCTCGGAGACGGGAAGATTGGTCCGAATATGAAAATAGGGCATGGTCGTTCTCCTTGACTTGCTTAAGACAGGAAAATCATACCCTATTGCACCAGAAATTCAGTAAAGAAAATATCCTTGAGCCCATAGCTATCCGAATAGCGGTCCAAGACTTTTCTTATTGCATTCAAAGCGCTTTCCCGCAATTGTTCCCGCTGGGAGATATCCGCCACTTTCTGCATGGGCAAATTACTAAAGTGCATGATAAGCGTGTGACGAATCAAAGGAAGATTTTTGCGGATTCTCTCAAGATTTTCTTCATCTTCGATAAGCAATTGAATATCGGCCCGCAAATAGTGGCGCCGGCCATCCAGATTGACAATCAACTTGGGTTTCACAGGTAAATATTCGATTTCCGGCGCCGTGGATGTCTCGGTCCCCTCATCCTCGCCCGCCCATCCCGGGGACACGCAAACCCAAAAAACAATCAACACCCTGACAACCGTTTTGAATAAACTGGTTTGATTCATGCCTCACCCATTCCAGCATTTGTTTCAACAAAATTCACAGCCGGGCTCAGCCTGCTGCATGCGTGCTTTTAAGTATAGACAGAAGTGGAACGTTGCCAGGGGGGAAAGGCGAGAAACTCAAATCAAGGTGTGATTAAGCCAGGTATCATGCTTGTTACACACGCTCAGAACGTAAACTTGACCCGTGTAATTACCTAAAGCAAAGCGGGAAACCGGCACTTGATCTTTCTCTGGATTAAACAAATGCTCATCCAGAAAACGGTAGTTTTTATCCAGCACGATATGCTTGACAATATAATGCTCACATCCTTTCATTTCGTGGGCAGTCATCACTTGAATCTGAGCCTTACCCTTGTTTTTCAAAATCTCTATCTTCGGCACATGCCCCGCTTCTTTTCCTTTCCAGCGCCCGGGAAAGTCATGCGTGTAATAGAGGCCACCGGCCATCTGCGGTTGTGCCCTGCCTTCTTTCGTAGAGATGAAACCCACTGCCGTCAGTGACGTGGCCAGCCAAAGAAAACTTCTGCGATTCATTGCAACCTCCTGCTGTTCAATGAACCTTTATATTGCCCTAGATTGAGGAAAAAACCAATGAACTAAAGCAAAATGAGCAAGAACACCCCGGCTATCGCTAGTGATGGCCGGGGCCTTATGAAAATTATTCCACTGTGACTGACTTGGCCAGGTTGCGCGGCTGATCCACATCGGTGCCTTTGATAACAGCCACATGATAGGCCAATAACTGCAACGGGACGGTAAATATCACCGGCGACATTTCATTTTCCGCCGGGGTTACTCTCATCACATGGGTATTTTCGTCCGGATGGACATCCAGGGTTTCATCGGCAAACACAATCAACTCACCGCCCCGGGCCTTGACTTCCTGCAGGTTGGACTTTAGCTTTTCGAGCAAGCTGTTGTTAGGGGCCACCGCGATGACGGGCATTTCCGCGTCCACCAGGGCCAATGGGCCATGCTTCAATTCCCCGGCAGGATAAGCCTCGGCGTGGATATAGGAAATTTCCTTGAGTTTCAAGGCCCCTTCCATGGCCACTGGATAATGACTGCCCCGTCCCAGAAATAGGGCATGATGCTTGTCGGCAAAGCGTTCGGAGAATTCTTTGATTTCTTGATTCAACCCCAGCACATCTTCAATCCGGGCCGGCAGAGTAAAAAGCTGAGAGGCTATGCGTTTTTCCGTCACTTTATCCAGCTTGAAACGACGCCCCAAGGCAATCACCAACATCATTAAGGCTACCAATTGAGTCGTGAACGCTTTGGTGGAAGCCACGCCGATTTCAGGACCAGCACGGGTCAGGAGCACCAAATCGGACTCACGCACCAGCGAGCTTTCCTGCACATTGCAAATGGAAAGCGAGTGCATCGCGCCCAGCCGCTTGGCTTCTTCCAATGCTGCCAGGGTATCGGCCGTCTCCCCGGATTGGGAAATGGTGACCACCAAAGTATCGGGCAACAAGACCGGTTCGCGGTAACGGTATTCGCTGGCGATTTCCACATTGCAAGGAATACCGGCCAGGGATTCAAACCAGTATTTGGCTATCAGGCCTGCGTGGTAGCTGGTGCCACAGGCGATAATTTGTACCGCTTTAACATTGTCGAACACCTCGGAAGCTTGATTGCCAAAAGCTTGTTCCAGCAACTTCAGACCGCTGAAACGGCCTTCCAGTGTTTCCGATATAGCGCGGGGTTGTTCGAAGATTTCCTTGAGCATGTAGTGGCGGTATTCGCCCCGTTCCACCGCATCCAGGTTGACTTCGCTTTCTTTAATGGGACGTTCGACCTGCTCGCCTTGCTCATTGAAAATGGTTACCCCATCGAGAGTAACTTCTGCAATATCGCCGTCTTCCAGAAAAATGAAGCGCTGAGTGACTGGTAGCAAGGCTGAAATATCCGAGGCAATGAAATATTCTCCGATACCGATGCCAATCACCAAGGGACTGCCCTTGCGGCAAGCCACCAGCTTGTTCGGCTCCGAGGTACTGATTACTCCCAAGGCATAGGCGCCTTCAAGCCGCTTTACCGTTGCCTGGACTGCCGTCAACAAGGAATCGGTGTAGCGCATTTGATCATAGACCGCGTGGACGATGACTTCGGTGTCGGTTTGAGAAGTAAACTCATAGCCTTGATCCTTTTGCTCGCGGCGCAATTCCTCGTGGTTTTCGATTATCCCGTTATGAACCAAAGCCACGGTATCACGGCAGATATGCGGATGGGCATTCTGTTCGCTAGGCACTCCATGCGTGGCCCAACGGGTATGCGCAATGCCAGTTAAGCCTGTAAAGGGGTCTTCCTTGAGTGCCTCTTCCAACTCCGCCACTTTGCCAAGCCGGCGTTTACGCTTGATTTGCCCTTCATCAATCACCGCGACGCCAGCGGAGTCATAGCCACGATACTCCAACCGCCGCAGCCCTTCCAAAAGAATCGGTACCACATTTCTTTGCGCCACCGCGCCCACAATGCCACACATACCAGTTACCTCTCTTGATCCAATTTCTTTGGCCGCTGCCAATTATCCACGGTAATTTGTTTACTCCGGCTTAACGTCAATTTACCCTCCGGCGCATCCCGGGTAATGGTGGAACCGGCGCCGATTGTCGCACTTCTACCTACTCTCACGGGAGCCACCAATTGGGTATCTGAACCGATAAAAGCCCCGTCTTCAATGACGGTTTTGAATTTGTTGACGCCATCATAATTACAAGTGATCGTGCCAGCGCCAATGTTGACTCCACCGCCAACTTCACTGTCACCCACATAGCTCAAATGATTGATTTTAGAACCTTCACCGACAATGGATTTCTTTATCTCCACAAAATTACCGATATGGGTCCCGCCTGCCAGACGGGTTCCAGGCCGCAAACGGGCAAAGGGACCTATGCGGCTGCCTGGGCCAATCTGGGCATCATCGATAATGCTATGAGCCAAAATTTCCACATCGTCATCAACCGCGGCATTGCGGATCAATACATTCGGGCCAATTTTGACCCGGTTCCCCAGTTTAACCCGTCCTTCCATTACCACGTTGACATCGATTTCAACATCCCTCCCCACGTCGACCTCGCCCCGCAGATCAAAACGGCTGGGATCTCGCAAGGTCACTCCTTGATCCATCAATATTTCAGCCTGGGATCGCTGGTAGGCCCGCTCCAGTTCTGCCAGCTGGCGTTTATTGTTTATTCCCTGAACTTCAAATTCGTTCTCGGCCAGAACGGTTTCAACCAGGATGCCATCTGTAACCGCCATGGCGATAACATCCGTCAAATAGAACTCCCCCTGGGCATTGTTATTTTCCAATCGATTCAACCATTGCTTGAGATAAAAAGACGGCAGCGCCATGATGCCGGTATTGACCTCAGTAATCGTTTTCTCGGCGTCAGAAGCGTCTTTCTCTTCCACAATTCGCTGGACTTGACCTTGATCGTCCCGGACGATGCGTCCATAGCCGGTGGGATTGGCCAGCTTTACAGTCAATAACGCCAATCGCTCTGATTCAGCTGTCTCGAGAAGGCGCTGTAAGGTTTGTTTTTTCAGCAGGGGAACATCGCCATAAAGAATTAAAACAATGCCATCGCCATCGGAGAGGGAAACTTGCTGCACTGCATGCCCCGTACCCAACTGTTCGGCTTGCTCCACCCATTGCACAGGCCAACCGGAAAATTTTGCCAGCACTTGATCAGCGCCGTGGCCATAGACCACATTGATCGTTTCAGGGGTTAATTGTTGAGCGGTTTCGATGACGTGCTGCAATAACGGCCGCCCGCCAAGCGTATGCAATACTTTGGGGATATCAGAGCGCATGCGTGTGCCCTGCCCTGCAGCAAGGATAATAACGTTGAGTTTCATAATGCTTCTTTCCTTGATGATAAGCGTTTCACAACCAACCAAGCTAGGAGTTAGATGGTATAAAGATTAGTCCAAATCAGAGTATTCATCAAAACAAAAAAGCCTGTTGAATCCAGAAAGATCCAGATTCAACAGGCTTTAATATAAAGCGGAACAAAAACTTGCTATTTCTCGAAACGGCCTTTGTCCTTCTTATAACGTTCCAGCACTTGGAGCTGCTTGATGGCTTCGGCCAACTCAGCCTGGGCTTTGGCGTAATCGATTTTGCCGGAACGGTCTTTTAACGCCTCTTCTGCTCTGCGTTTGGCTTCCAAGGCCGCCGCCTCATCGATATCCCTCGCGCGCACTGCAGTATCCGCCAGGACTGTCACAATATGGGGTTGAACCTCAATCATACCGCCAGAGACGAAAAAAGGCAGCTCGTCACCGGTAGTCGTCTTGACCCTCACCTCGCCCGCCTGCAGGCGGGCCAAGAACGGCGCATGGCGAGGCGCAATCCCTACCTCTCCCAATTCGGCAGGGGCGAATACCATTTCCGCCTGGCCGGAGTATATTTCCTCCTCCGCGCTAACGATATCCACATGTATGATCATTGCCATGGTGGTTACCTTTTAAGCTGCAATTTTCTTGGCTTTTTCCAACGCTTCTTCGATGGTTCCCACCATATAAAAGGCTTGTTCGGGGATATCGTCGTATTCCCCTTCCACAATCCCTCTGAATCCACGAATCGTTTCCTTCAAAGGCACGTATTTGCCCGGCGAGCCAGTAAATACCTCGGCCACAAAGAATGGCTGGGAAAGGAAACGTTGAATCTTCCGGGCGCGCGATACAGTCAGTTTGTCTTCTTCTGACAACTCATCCATACCCAAAATCGCAATGATATCCCGTAATTCCTTATAGCGCTGCAAGGTAGACTGAACCTGCCGGGCAACATCGTAATGTTCGTGACCAATCACCAGTGGATCTAACTGGCGGCTAGTGGAATCCAAAGGATCCACCGCCGGATAAATGCCAAGCTCGGCAATTTGCCGGGACAAAACCACGGTGGCATCCAAGTGGGCAAAAGTGGTGGCAGGAGATGGGTCGGTCAAGTCATCAGCGGGCACGTAAACCGCCTGGATGGATGTGATTGAGCCGGTTTTGGTGGAGGTAATCCGCTCTTGCAATATCCCCATTTCTTCGGCCAATGTCGGCTGATAGCCCACCGCCGACGGCATCCGGCCCAACAGGGCAGAAACCTCGGTACCCGCCAATGTGTAGCGGTAGATATTGTCAATAAATAGTAAGACGTCCCGGCCTTCTTCGCGGAAGTTCTCGGCAATGGTCAAACCGGTCAAGGCTACCCGCAAACGGTTGCCTGGGGGTTCATTCATCTGCCCGTAAACCAGCGCCACTTTGTCTAGTACGTTACTTTCTTTCATTTCGTGGTAGAAGTCATTCCCTTCCCGGGTTCTTTCCCCGACACCGGCAAACACCGAGTAACCACTGTGCTCAATGGCGATGTTGCGGATCAATTCCATCATGTTCACGGTCTTGCCTACACCCGCGCCGCCAAACAGGCCCACTTTACCGCCCTTGGCAAAAGGACAGATCAGGTCGATCACCTTGATGCCGGTTTCCAGCAATTCGGTTGCGGGAGATTGTTCTTCATAACTTGGCGCTTTGCGGTGAATGGGCCAGCGCTCCTTTTCTCCAATCGCTCCTTTTTCGTCAATGGGATCACCCAGGACATTCATGATACGCCCCAATGTTGCTGTTCCAATGGGGACTGAAATGGGCGCACCAGTATTGGTAACCGCCATCCCACGACGCAAACCGTCGGTACTGCCCATGGCTACCGTTCTGACAACCCCATCACCCAGTTGTTGCTGGACTTCCAGAATCAGATCGGCATTTTCTACTTTGAGTGCATGGTATACGTGAGGGAGCGATTCCCTGGGAAAATCCACATCCACCACCGCCCCGATAATTTGAATAATCTTTCCCGAACTCATTGAAGTTCCTCTCAAAACTAATGTATTAAATTCTTATTGAATTGCCGCCGCGCCAGAGACAATTTCTGAAAGCTCCTGAGTAATCGATGCCTGGCGGGCCTTGTTGTAAACCAATTGCAGTTCGTCAATAAATTTGCCGGCATTGTCTGAAGCACTTTTCATTGCCACCATTCTTGCCGCTTGCTCGCAGGCTTTATTCTCCACCAACCCTTGAAACACGATGGATTCAATATAACGAGTCAGCAACTCATCCAATACTTCGCGAGCATCGGGTTCGTAAATATAGTCCCAGTAGGTTTTCAGAGATTCATCCTCGGCTTCTTCCTCTTCTCCCACTTCGATGGGTAGAAGCTGTTGAATCACCGGTTTTTGAGTCATGGTATTGACGAACTCATTGAAAACCAAATGAATTCGGTCTAATTCTCCGTCATCATACTTATCCAACATGACCTTCACCACGCCGATGATATCCTCAAGATGGGGCGTATCCCCCAACTGTGTGACTTGGGCAATGATATTGGCGCCTACGCCAGAAAAAAATGAAAATCCCTTTTGGCCGATCACCCCCACTTCAAGCTGGTTGCCTGCTTCTTCCCAGCTTTTCATCTGCCGCAGTAAACCGCGGAATAAATTGGCATTCAAGCCGCCGCAAAGTCCGCGGTCGGTTGAAACCAAAATAATTCCGATACGATTGCCTTCCCTGGGAAGTAAATAGGGGTGTTGGTATTCCGGATGAGCATAAGCCAGATGCTTGATGATCTGATTAATACGCCTCGCGTATGGCCTGCTGGCGCGCATCCTTTCCTGGGTTTTGCGCATCTTGCTGGCAGCTACCATTTCCATGGCCTTGGTGATCTTCTGAGTATTCTTGATACTATCAATTTTAGTGCGGATTTCTTTACCGACAGCCATGGGCTTTTACCAGGTATGGGTGGATTTGAATTTCTTGATGGCTTCGTTCAGGGCGTTTGCGATTTCATCATTGTAATCGCAGGTTTCATTGATTTTGGCCAGCAATTCAGCATATTCGCTGCGCATAAAATCCTGCAATGCATCTTCGAAGTCCCGTATTTTATTTACCGGGATATCATCCAGATATCCTTCGTTGGCGGCAAACAGGGAAACCGCTTGCTCCGCCACAGACATGGGAGTGTACTGAGGTTGCTTGAGCAATTCCGTTACCCGCTGACCACGCTCGATCTGTTTACGGGTCGCCTCATCCAAGTCTGATGCAAACTGGGCAAAAGCCGCCAGCTCGCGATATTGCGCCAAATCAAGACGAATCCCGCCTCCCAGTTTCTTGATAATCTTGGTCTGGGCGGCGCCCCCCACTCGGGAAACCGAGATACCCGGATTTACCGCAGGACGAATGCCAGCATTGAACAAATCGGTTTCCAGATAAATCTGTCCGTCGGTAATTGAAATCACGTTGGTGGGAACGAATGCCGAGACGTCGCCGGCCTGGGTTTCGATAATCGGCAGTGCCGTCAATGAACCCGTGCGACCTTTCACCTTACCGTTGGTAAGCTTTTCCACTTCGTCGGCATTGATTCGGGCCGCGCGTTCCAGCAACCGTGAGTGGAGATAGAAAATATCCCCAGGGTAGGCTTCCCGTCCCGGGGGACGGCGAAGCAGCAAGGAGACTTGACGATACGCCCAAGCTTGCTTGGTCAAATCGTCATAAATGATCAGTGCATCTTCGCCTTTATCACGATAATACTCGCCCATGGCACAACCAGCATACGGCGCGATAAATTGCAATGCGGCCGCTTCCGCAGCAGTAGCCGCCACGACCGTGGTAAATTCCATTGCGCCGTGTTCTTCCAGCTTGCGAACGATGTTGGCAACCGTGGATTGCTTTTGTCCCACGGCTACATAGATACATTTAACGCCGGTGCCTTTTTGATTGATGATCGTATCGATGGCGATTGCTGTTTTTCCGGTCTGGCGATCACCAATAATCAGTTCGCGCTGGCCACGGCCAATGGGAATCATGGCGTCTATGGCTTTCAGTCCGGTTTGTAATGGCTGATCCACTGACTGGCGGGCAATTACCCCTGGTGCAATTTTCTCAATCGGAGAAAAGTATTCGGTTTCTACCGCCCCCTTGCCATCGATGGGACGGCCCAGGGCATCTACAACCCGGCCCAACAGGGCCTCGCCCACCGGCACCTGGAAAATCCGGCCGGTACATTTTACGCTGTCACCTTCGGCCAGGTGCTGGTAGTCACCCATAACCACGGCACCCACCGAGTCGCGCTCCAAGTTCAGCGCCATGCCAAAAGTATCACCAGGGAATTCCAACATTTCCCCATGCATGACATCTTCCAAGCCATGGATACGCACAATCCCATCGGTTAAACTGACGATGGTGCCTTCAGTACGGGCTTCCACGCCCGTCTCAAATTCCTTGATCTTCTCTTTGATAAGATCACTAATTTCCGCTGGATTCAATTGCATCTTTTTTCTCGCTCTAGCTGAAGAGTCTTTTTGCCATTCGTTCTAATTGCCCACGGACTGACCCGTCTATCACCTTATCGCCCGCTTTTATCCGAACACCGCCAATCAAGCTATTGTCTTTGATGACGTGGAGTCGAATTTTCCTGCCAAATTTTTTTTCCAAGGCGGAACTGAGTTTTTTCTCGTTTTCCTTGGTTAAGGCATACGCAGTTCTGACCTCCACATCCAGCACCCCTTCATGCTCTGCCCGAAGCTGCTCGTAAAGGTCACGAATCTGATCGACCAAGGTGATTTTGTCGTTTTCCACCAGAAGCTTGACGAAATTCCGCCCTTCTTCGTCCAGGTATCCCTTGCCGACCTCCATGATCAACCGCAGCAGATCTTCCTTTGAGACATTAGGATTGACTGCCGCCCAAGCCAGCTCTTTATCCCGCATGGCCAAGGACAGGAATTCCAGCATTTCCGACCAATGATCCAGTCTGCCGGTCTCTAATGCTCGCTTAAAAACCGCTTCGGCATAGGGTCTTGCAAGCGTAGACAGTTCGCTCATTACGCCTGCTCCAATTGCTTGGTCACATTCTCCAGAATTTCCTGGTGCTTGGTCTTATCGATCTCCTTATGCAGGATTTGCTCCGCCGCAGTTACCACCAGTTGGGAGACTTGCTCTTTGAGCCCTTCCTTTGCCCGTTGGACCTCCTGTTCTATTTCCGCCTTTGCGGCGGCTACGATCCGGTTTCCTTCTTCACGTGCCGCTTCCTTGGCCTCATCAACAATTTCATTGGCCCGCTTCTGCGCCAATGTAATGATTTCATTAGCCTGGTCCTTTGCTTCTTTAATCACGGTTTTGGCGCGCTTTTCCGCCAATTCCATCTCATGCTTGCCACGCTCAGCAGCAGCCAAACCTTCGGCAATCTTCTTTTTACGCTCTTCCAGCGCTTCCGTCAGGGGCGGCCATACATACTTCATGGTGAACCACACCAGAAGCGCAAATGTAATCATCTGCCCCAAGAGGGTAATGTTAATACTCACAACACCTGACCTCTAATCTCCAAGGTGAATGGGATGTTCCTTCTTTCGAGGACTTTGAAAACCTTATCCACCTGTAACCGGAGAAAGGAAAGGATTCGCGAAGGTAAAAAACAATGCCATCCCGACGCCAATCATGGTTACTGCGTCCAACAGGCCGGCGACAATAAACATTTTCACTTGCAACATGGGCACCATTTCCGGCTGACGGGCAGCCCCTTCAAGAAATTTTCCACCCAACAGGCCGAAACCGATCGCTGTCCCCATTGCGCCCATACCGAGCACCAGGCCCACGGCAATTGCGGTCAAACCTTGAATATCAGCGATCATAGCCAAATTTTCCATTGTTTCCTCCGTATTGTTAACTTCAGTGATTCGAAAATCAGTGGGATGCGTGCGCCATGCTTAGGTAAACGATGGTCAGCACCATAAAAATAAAAGCTTGCAAAGTAATAATCAGAATATGAAAAACCGCCCATGGAAAGCTCAATAACGGCTGTATATACCATGGCATCAAGGCGATCAGTATAAAAATCAGTTCACCGGCATACATATTTCCGAACAAACGAAGCGCCAGCGAAACGGGCTTGGCAAATTCCTCCACCAATCTCAGCAACAGGTTAAACGGGATAAACCAAACCCCAAAAGGGTGCAACATCATCTCTTTGAGAAAGCCCCAACCGCCTTTAACCTTGATGCTGTAAAAGATAATCAGCAAAAAGACGCTGATAGACATGGCAAAGGTGGCGTTGAGATCCGTACTAGGTACCACCCTCAGATAGGGCGTGCCTTCGAGTGCTGCAATCGTGGGAAGCAGGTCCACAGGCAATAAATCCATGGCATTCATCAAAAACACCCAGCAGAAAATGGTCAACGCCAATGGCGCAATCAATTCATTCCGCCCATGGAAAGTATCCTTGACTTGGGTATCGACAAACTCCAGCAGCATTTCGGTAAAATTTTGCAAGGGCCCTGGAACATCTGAGGTAGCTCGCTCTGCCGCCCACTTGAAAGTGAGCACGAACACCAAGCCCAGGACTGCAGAAAAAAACAAGGTATCCAGATGCAGGGTCCAAAAACCCTCACCCGCGTGAAGCGGTGTCAAATGGTGGACAATATACTCGGTAGCGCTTTTTGCTGCCATTTTCCCCTCTTAAAAACTATAACCTGTAGCTCTTATCCAGCAGGAGTGCGAACCAATGCACGCTCAATACCGCGGCAAATCCTATCATTAACGGCAAAAACAGGATGTTTGGCATTTGAAATACCATAACAAATAAGGCCATCGTTAAGATGAACTTCACTGTTTCCCCCATATAAAGCCCGCGAACAATCTGTTCGGGTTTATTGCCGCTCGTACGGCTTATTTTTATCGCCAAATAGGCATTTGGTATCCAGGCAACCGCACCCCCCAACAGTATCGAGCGAGTGACTTCCCAATTAAAGATCACCCATCCGGCAAGTGCGACACACGCCAATACCACTAATTGCCTGTGGAGGATCACTCTGACAGCATCTATTACCCGGCTGTCCACTTAGTCAACCACAAACAAACGTTGGATTGTATAGTTCTCCACGGTCAAAATCAAGGTTGAGCCGCTTTCAAAAAGGAAAACATCACCTTCATCATGGCAAGATCTGTTCTTGGCCTCCTCTCTTATCACATCCGAAAAATAGAGATAAATGTAATATCCCGCCGTATTGGCAAAGAGAATATATGGACTTCAAACACCCAGCGGCGCCTTGTAAAGGTTTAACTTTACAAAATAAGATTTCGCGCCTGCTGATCGGCATGGTAAGAAGAGCGAACCAAGGGGCCTGAAGCCACTTGCTTGAAGCCAATCCCTTTGGCAATTTCAGCCAATCGATGAAACTCCTGTGGAGAAACATATCGTTGCACTGGCAGATGATCAC
>JALSQY010000218.1 GCA_026985035.1 Methylothermaceae bacterium | reverse complement strand
AAAGCCCAAGGTCGCCAGGCCAGGGTCAGGTGATCAATTTGCAGGCGGTGAGGCGGTAATGCATAGGACAGATTGTGGACTTCCAGGTAGTTCAGGAGTGTCCCTTGAACCTTGCCTGCGTCAAATTGCCCCGGCAGCCGGCGGGCGGTGTTCTCAATCAACCAGAGACTGCCTTTTTCCGTGGCCGCCAGGCCGATCAGTCCCGCGGTGAGCAGGATTGGCAGGCCAATCAGGACCAAGACGAGGAGGGTGATTTTGCGTTTCAGCCTCATAATTCCGGACCCATGGAAATATGCAGGCGCACGCCCGGATTGTGGGAATTGACCGGCGTGGCAAGATCCACGCGAATAGGGCCCACCGGTGAATACCAGCGGATGCCGGCGCCGGCGCCGATTTTTACAGGTTCCTTGAAAGTATTAAAGGCATTGCCAGCATCCACAAAGACGGCCGCCCCCCAGTTTTGCAAAAACAATTGTTCATATTCCAGACTGGCTACGGCCAAATGGCGGCCGCCAATCACCGCGCCGTCATTGTCTTTCGGCCCCAGTTTCTTATAACCGTAGCCGCGAATACTGTTATCGCCACCCGCAAAATAACGATGACTGGCGGGCAGATTGTGAAATTGGTCCACCCAGGTGGTGGCGGCTTCCAGGCGGGTCAGTATCCGTCCCCGCCAAGGTAGTTGACGCACCCATTTGCCGTAGGTCCGGGCTTGCAGAAAGAGAACGGGATCACCATATAAGGGCAGGCCCCCCTTGACACTGACATCTAATTTCCAGCCTCGTTTGGGACGTAGCGGATTATCGGCGCGGATTCTGGACCATTCAATGGCGGGAAGCGCCAACAGGGATTCCTGGGTTTGATCGGCGGTGCGGGATTTTTCGTAGCGCAGATCCACACCAAAGATTTCGGACCATTTTCGGCGCGGATGGATGAATTGAACTCCCAGGGTGCCCCGGTTGGAAGTTTGGGTATCGGTATCTTCATGGAGAAAGCCAGCGCGGAAGCTGAGGGTTTCCCGCCGGGGATCATGCCAGGGAATTTGGTACTGGCCGCCGAACTGGGAACGTACCGGCGAGTAGCGCATTTTTATCTTCAAGCGGTGGCCGTGGCGGTTCAAATAACGGTTTTCATAGCCAAGACTCACTCTGGGACCGGTATTGGTATCAAACCCTGCGCCGATCTTGAAAAAGTGACGCTTGCGCGGGTATAGACGGATTTGTATCGGTATTTGGTATCGTTTTGCCTGTTCCCGCAATGGCTGGACCTCCACGTCGGCAAAATAACCGCTGTCAGCCAGGGATTGGTAGGTCTGGGTCAGAAGGCCGCTTTCATAAGGTGCGCCTGGTTTCAATGGCACGTATTTTTGGATAAAGGAAGGGTCGAGGACGTTTTGCTGGATCCGGATTTGTCCAAGCCGGTAACGGCGGCGCGAGTCAAAATAAAGAACGATATCTGCCTGATGCCGGCTCAGATCCACCAATAGTTCCCGCTTTAAGAAGCGGGCATCAAAATAACCTCTTTGGTTGGCTAGATCCATCAAGCGGCTTTTCAATGCCTCATATTTGCCGTGGTTTAAGGGTTCGCCGGCGTGCAAAGGCGGTTTTTTTAGAAAATCCATGAATACGGGATCATTTTCGGCTTCCCCTTGAATTTTCAGGTCAATACGACGGAGGGTGACTCTTGGTCCCGGTTGGATCTTAAAAGTTGCCTGCCAACATGATGGAGTGAATGCAAACTGGCTTTCGATCTTAGGTTCGTAATAGCCTAATGCCCGCAGGGCGCGGCGGATTTCCTTATCGGCATGGGAGTATGCTTCTTTAATCTGCCATGTGGGGGAATCGCAATCTTCTTCAAAAAGGGAAAGCAGGGCTTTGATATTGGATTTCAGCGCGCCTTTCACCCCTAGCAAGTGAATTTCAGGTTTGGCCTGTCCATAAGACAATGTGGGATAAGACATTGCCAGAACCAGGGAAACCCATATAAAAATGGGTAATCGTCTTCCAATAATCGGAGCAAAAAAAGCGGCAATGGCGCAGACTTTCATTCCCCGGTTGAGGAATCGGCTTGAGAACTTCCTGAGAGATAGTCTTCGACTATGCGGCGGGCGGCTGTGGCATCCTCATCTTCCACCCAAAGGGATGCCAGGCCCGATACGGGCAGTTCGCCTATGCTGCCTTGCAGGTAGTAACCATGTAATGCGGTTTTAATTCCGCATTGTTCCAGCAGCCCTTTGACGATGCTGGCTTCGAGAATATCGTTTGCTTCAAAGATTCGTTGCATTTGCCGGTAATCGTATATCAAGCCTCAGCGGATCCCCTGCCCCCAACCCCAATAGATGACGGAGCCCCGATTGGGATACATTCTTAGTGGCACACAATGGCAGGACAGTTCATAATCTTGTTGAGTATTTTAATGAGGAAAGGGTAAGCAGGGTGAAAAACTTACATGTCTATCTGGGGTGCTGGCTCATATTGGTGCTGACAAGTTGCAGTACCTATAAAGACCGGGTAGCGCCGGTGCCACTGCCCGCCTCGCAGCCGCAATCGGTGCAAGTGGACGGCGTTTCTATCGCCGCTCACGCCTACCTTGACCGGGACAAGGCGGAAGATTTGTTGGGATTCGATGTGCGCGGATCGGGATTAATTCCCGTGCGCTTGGTATTGGATAATCAAAGTTCAAGCCCGGTCCAAATCGTGCCGCAACAAACTTTTTTGGTGGATGTCCAGGATCAAGCCTGGCCTCTGTTGACTTCCGATCAGGCTTACCGGCGCATCAAGGGGGAAGTGGAGATTGGCGAAACCTTTGCCGGCACAGGAAAGAAAGCCGTGCTGTTGGGTGCGGTGGGAGCGGTCACGGGTTTTGCCATTGGCATTCTTTCCGGCGGCGATGTGGCCAAGAGCATAGGCAAGGGCGCCGCGGTGGGGGCTAGCATTGGCGCCATCATCGGGGGTGGGGAGCGTTACCAGACCCTGGACAGTGAAATCCGCCGTGATCTGCGTCGCCGGTCCTTGCGCAATAGAATGATTTCACCAGGGGCGCTGGCCTATGGCTATCTGTTTTTCCCCGGCGCCAAAGGAGAAGCAAAATCGGCCAAGTTTCTGAGATTGGGATTGAAGATGGGCGGCCAGCTCAAGGTAGTCACCGTGCCGTTGCCAAAAAATTAATGTCAGGGTTGTGAAAACATATCTGGTGGGCGGCGCCGTGCGGGATCAACTCCTCGGCTGGCCGGTCAAGGAGCGGGATTGGGTGGTGGTGGGGGAAACGCCCGAAGCCATGGAAAAGCTGGGATTCAAACAGGTGGGGCGGGAGTTTCCGGTCTTTCTTCATCCCGTCACCCACGAGGAATATGCGTTGGCCCGTACCGAGCGCAAGGTGGCGCCTGGCCATAGAGGATTCGTGGTGCATGCTTCGCCGGAGGTTACCCTGGAAGAAGATTTGAGACGGCGCGATCTGACCATCAATGCCATGGCCATGGACGAGTCAGGAAATCTAATCGATCCTTATGGCGGTGTCAGGGATCTGGAAAACCGGATTCTCCGCCATGTGTCGCCGGCTTTCGCCGAAGATCCCCTGAGGATTCTGAGAGTGGCCCGTTTTGCTGCCCGCTATGGCCAGCTGGGTTTTAAAGTGGCCGATGAAACCATGGCGCTGATGCGGCAGATGGTGGCGGCGGGGGAGGTGGATGCGCTGACGCCAGAGAGGGTTTGGCAGGAATTGGTCAAAGCCTTGGCCGAGGCTTCCCCGCAAAGGTTTTTTGAGGTTTTGCGGGAATGTGGCGCCAATGCCCGCCTTTTTCCAGAGATAGAGCGGCTTTACGGCGTACCCCAGCCGGTGGAATATCACCCCGAGATTGATACCGGTATCCACACCATGATGGTGTTGGCTCAAGCGGCCCGTTTGTCCAACGATACCATCACACGCTTTGCAGCCTTGACCCACGATTTGGGCAAGGGATTGACGCCGCCTGAAATGTGGCCCCGTCATCATAAGCACGAAGTGCTGGGGTTGAAGGCGTTGCAGGGGTTATGTGGCCGGCTCAAAGCTCCCCGGCATTACTTGCGTCTGGCCAGCAAGGTCATGCAATATCATACCCATTGTCATCGGGTCTTCGAATTGCGGCCTGCCACCATTGTGAATGTGTTGTCCCGCCTGGATGCTCTCAAGCAGCAAAGCGATTTCGAGTCATTTTTATTGGCGTGCATGGCGGATGCTAGAGGACGCACCGGCCTCGAAGACGAACCCTATCCCCAGGCTCAGTGGTGGCGAAGGCTCCGGGAAGCGGCGCTGATGGTGAAAGCGGATGTCTTATTTGACAAAGGGCTGCGTGGCGCGGAATTGGGCGCCGAATTGCGGTTGGCGAGAATCAGGGCGGTGGCGGCGTGCAAACGTCGGTTGATGATGGAAAGTGAGGCAAGTCACAGTAAATCTTCTGCCGGATTTTCCTTGTAAAGGGCGTTAAGGTCCCGTTCCAGTTGTTTGTAGTGGCCTAAATTCAGTTCAATCAACCGCCTAAGCAAGCCGATACTGTGAAGATCAATATAGCGGCATTGAAAGCCTGCCCGGTTATCTTGGCAATGGACCATCATTACCTGCATTTGAATTTCATTCCCGGGATTTAAAGGGATTTGCAGTTCATAAAGCTGGTTCGCCTGGGGATGGAAAGATTCGGGCAGCTTTAAAAGACAGCCCTTCAAAGACAGGTCAATGACCTCGCAAGCGTGCATTTTTTCCGGACCCACAATTCTAGCCGGGGCCCGGTATAAAATCCGGGAAAAACGCCGTTTGTTTTTCATTGGCGGGCTTGTTCTGAACTGGTGGATGAGAGTGGCATGGCGAAGAGCATTTTATGTTTATCGATTTCCAGCTTGTCCCCATGGGAAAGGGACAGGGTTCGCTCTCCCAAGGTAGCGCCATTGACTTTGATTTTTTCGCCCCCTTCCAGGGAGGAAAGAAAATACCCCTCTTTGCGGCGGGCAATGACAGCGACTCCTTTGCCGGGTTTGCCAAGACGCGTAAGAGCTTGCTTGAGGGGAATTAACCGGCCAATGTTTTTGCCATTGAGAAGTTGTAAAGTGGCCTCGTTGGCGATGGAGTCTTTAAATAAAAGTTCCAGTTCCGGTTCTTCCGGGGCCGGTTCCAGTACCGGGGTATCCAGTACTTGCTCATCACTGGCAAAATCAATGGTGTATTTTCCCAGTTGAATCACGTCGCCATGTTTGAGGGCATGGCTGGAAGCTTTGCGGTGGTTGACCTGGACCGGAAAGTGTTCGTCTTCTTGAAAAAGATGGGGGCCATCGGAGTGATCCAGGTCGATGATCGCGTGCTTGGGCGCAATACCCAAATTGTCAATCTGGATCGTATTGTCGCTATCACTACCAATGGTAATGATGCCAGAATCAAAATGGTAAACCTGGATGGGCTGCCCTTTGAAGTTCAGGGTCAACTTCGGCATGAAAGCCTCTTGATTTTTTAGGGTTGTTTAATTGCCAAGTATAGATTACAAATTTAAAAAATAAAGCCACTACCCCGGGTAATGCTCCAATTTGTGAATTGGCTTCAATCAATGTTTCTGGAGGGGGAAAAATTTTACTTTTTTCACGGCATTGCCATCCATTTCTATGATTTCCACCCGAAAGCCGTTGAGTTTCAAACTGGTGCCGGGGCTGGGGATGGTTTCCAAATGTTCCATAATCAGCCCGTTGAGGGTTTTGGGACCTTTGGTGGGCAAGTGCCAACCAGTCATGCGATTTAGATCCCGTATTGAAATTCCACCATCCACCAGAAAACTGCCATCCGGATATTGTTGCACCCGGGCAGGGCCAACGGTCAATTCCCCTACCAGCTCTTGCATGATATCTTCCATGGTGACCAGGCCCAGCACGTCTCCATATTCGTCAACGACCAGGGCGAAGCGCCTGTTCTTTTGCCGGAAATCTGCCAGCAGTTGATGTAAAGGCGTGTTTTCGGGAACGAAATAAATGTCTTCCAAGGATTCCCGAATACGTTCCTTGGTCAGTTCATGGGTGGCAATTTTGGGCAGCAACTTGCGGATGTGGAGGACCCCAATCACGTTGTCGATACTTTTTTTATAGACCGGCAAACGCGTATGGGGGCTGGTTTTGATCTGTTCAATAATGGATTCGATGGGATCGTCCAGGTTGATACCCACGATTTCGTGGCGGGGCACCATGACGTCTTCCACTGTGGCGCTTTCCAAATCCAGAATGCTCAGCAGCATGTTGTGGTAGCGGAATGGCAGTCTGGCGCCAGCTTCGGCAACCACGGTCCTGAGTTCCTCGGTGGATAGCAGCGTATCGGAAGGGCGTTGGATTCTAATGCCAAACAATCTGAGGAAGATATTGGCAAACAAATTCACCAGCCAGACAAAAGGATAGAGTAGCTTAAGCAGTGGCAGGATGATCCAGACGGCAAAAAAGGCCACTTTTTCAGGATAGGTGGCGGCCAGGGTTTTGGGCGCGACTTCGGCAAAAATCAGAATCACCAGTGTCAATGCTCCCGCTGCGATGGCAATGCCTGCTTGCCCGTAGAGGCGGAGCGCGATAACGGTAGCCAGGGAAGAGGCAAGAATATTGACGAAATTATTGCCCAGCAAAATCAAGCCGATGAGGCGGTCGGGCCGCTCCAGCAATTTCTGGGCGCGCAGGGCGCTGCGGTGTTTTTGCTTGACCAAATGTTGCAGCCGGTAACGGTTAAGCGCCATCAAAGCGGTTTCCGAGCTGGAAAAAAAAGCAGACAACAGAATCAGCACGCCAAGGGCGCTGAATAACACGCTCAACGGGATATCGTTCAACGAAGGGGGGTGCTCCCTGTTATTAGAATTATCATGATTTCTAAGGCTTAAGGAAGGGGATGTCAAGTGCCAGGTGATTGGCGTTTGTTGCTGCCACAATGCAGGTGAGCCATAAGCCGACAGCCATTATTCAGGAAAGGCGTTGAAAATTAAATGATTAATTCGTAAAAAACAGGAGTGACAAAATTTTGACATCTTGAGAATGGAATGATTTACTTTGCAAATTTGTACGGCATTCATTTCTCTTCATTATAGCCAATCCATGGAAAATCAGCCTGTTCTCCTGCTCGAGAAAGACGAAGAGCGTTTAAAACAAATTCAAGGCGCATTGGAATTTAGCGAGATCGATACCGTGGCGGCTCCCCCCTCGGAGATTGACATGGTGGTTGGGAGCGGCAAGGACTTCCGCGTGATTCTGCTTGGAGAAGTGGCGGAAGGCCTGGCGCAGACGGTTCGCAAATTAAGAGAAGCCTTTCCCCAGACGCCCATGCTTTTTTTGACCCGGCGCAACCAAAAGGTTGAATTACCATCCATGGTAGAGGCCGAGATTTCAGCGACGCTTGAATGGCCCACCACCTATTCCGTTTTGAACGAGCTGATTCAGCGGGTCCTTAATGAACGCAAACAACAAAGGGAAGGCCGGTCGCTGGAATTGTTCCGGAGTTTAACCGGTGAAAGTCCAGCCATTCAACGGACCAGGACATTAATCCAGCAGGTAGCCAAAACCGAAGTGACGGTATTGATTTTGGGAGAATCGGGGACAGGCAAGGAAGTCGTTGCCCGCAATCTCCATTATCATTCGTCCCGGCGCAATAAGCCTTTTGTCCCTTTGAATTGCGGTGCTATTCCTGCAGAGTTGCTGGAAAGTGAATTGTTTGGTCATGAAAAGGGCGCCTTTACCGGTGCCCTCAGCGCCCGCCAGGGCCGTTTTGAAATGGCGGAAGGCGGCACCTTGTTCCTGGATGAAATCGGCGACATGCCCATGGCCATGCAAGTCAAACTCTTGCGTGTGCTCCAGGAACGCAGTTTTGAACGGGTAGGCAGCAACAAGACTATTCATTGTGATGTTCGGGTGATTGCTGCGACTCATCGTGATCTGGAAGAGGAAATCAAGGCCAATCGCTTTCGTGAGGATTTGTATTACCGGCTTAACGTTTTTCCGATCGAAATGCCCGCTTTAAGAGAGAGAAGCATGGATATCCCGGCCTTGGTGGCGGATCTGATTGCCAGGATTGAAAACGAAAAACGGGGCTCGGTACGCTTGACTGCGGCGGCCTTGGAAGTATTGAAACGTTATGACTGGCCCGGCAACGTCCGGGAACTGGCGAATCTCATTGAGCGTCTGGCAGTGCTGTATCCTTATGGGGTGGTGGATGTCCAGGATTTGCCCGAGAAGATCCTCCATCGGGCGGGTATTGACCATGAGTCTGGTTCGGTCGGGAAAGATTCCCTTTCACGGCCCGATAATCCCGGGCCAACTCTACCGGATGAAGGGTTTGATCTAAAGGAACACCTGAGCAGTTTGGAAAAAGATCTGATTCAGCGGGCACTGGATGAAAGTAACGGCGTGGTGGCTCACGCCGCCAAACGCTTGAAAATGCGCCGCACCACCCTGGTGGAAAAATTGCGCAAATACGGATTGCGCGGGGATGATGTGGCAAATTCTTGACGCCCTTTGGTTAAGTATTTGAAAAACAACAGATAAATATTTGGCATCACCTTTGCTACTTTCCTTGAAAACAACGGCAAGGAAAACAGGCAGGTGGTGATCGATTCCAGTACCCTAGACAGCCCCGAAAACCTCAAGCAAGCCTTTGAGGTATTCAATCAACTTTCTCAAACCCTCACCCATTCTTACCGGGCCCTGGAAAATCAAGTAGCCCGCTTGAATGAGGAGCTGGCCGCCGCCCGCAGCGAGCGGGTGCAAACCCTGATGGAAAAAGAGAAGCTGGCCAATCAACTGCAGCAGCTCCTTGAGGCCTTGCCTGGCGGCGTCATAGTCCTGGATGGTGAGGGCCGGGTAGTGGAGTGCAACCCCGCCGCCGTGGATTTGCTCGGGCAACCCCTTTTGGGAGAATTATGGGCGGAAGTCGCCCGTAGAAGTTTTGTCTCTGGATTGGATAATCCCCACCAGCGCCGCCTCAAGGACGGCAAAATCATCAGCCTTTCCGCCCGCTCCCTCGGCGATGAGCCGGGACAAATTCTCTTACTGGCCGATGTCAGCGAAATGCGCAAGTTACAGGATTTGGTCGATCAACACCGGCGTCTTTCGGCGATGGGCGAGATGGTGGCCAGTATGGCCCATCAAGTACGCACGCCGCTGTCGGCAGCCATTTTGTATGCGTCTCATTTGGGTAACGATCAGTTGGATGCCGCGCGGCGGAAGCATTTCACCGCCCGCGTTCTGGAACGCCTCCATCACCTGGAACGGCAGGTAAACGATATGTTGGTGTTTGCCCGGGAAGGCCGCCTGGTGACAGGTTTGGTGGAGCTTGACGATCTCGTCCAGCAGATAAAAAACGCTGCGCAACCTCATCTTGCTTCCTCGGAGGCTGTCATTGAATTTTCCACCCCTGGCCAACCGGTCACCTTTCAAGGCAATGCCGAGGCGTTGACCGGGGTCGTCTTGAATTTGTTGACCAACGCCCTTGAAGCCAGTGGTGGATGTTGCCGCATCCAAGTGCATTGCCGGCTGGAAGACGATTGTATTTGCATCAGTGTCATCGATGATGGGCCGGGGATCGAAGAATCCGTTAAAAACCGGATTTTTGAGCCTTTTTTCACTACCCGCGCCAATGGCACGGGATTGGGACTGGCGGTGGTCGATAGTATTGTCAAGGCCCACGGTGGATTCGTCCGGTGTGACTCAACAGCAGGCCGGGGCGCGGCTTTTCACATTTATTTGCCCATCCCGGTAGATACGCCTTTCACCGGCAGCTTTTGCCGGGATTCTAACCCGCTACAGGCCGCAAGGACTGAGCATGACCTACATTCAAATTAATGGAGTCTTTGAATGGCATCTTATGACTTATTGATTGTCGAGGATGATCCTGCATTGCGGGAAGCTTTGGAAGATACCCTTTCTCTTGCGGGTTATCAGATTATTCACGCCTCGGATGGAACCGAGGCGCTGGCCAAACTGGAAAAACACACCGTAAAGCTGGTTATCAGTGATATCAAGATGTCCCCCATGGATGGCCAGGCTTTATTGGAAAAAATCAAGGCGGATTATGCCAACCTTCCGGTTTTGCTGATGACCGCCTATGGCACGATCGAACAGGCGGTCAAGGCGATCCAGGCAGGCGCCAGCGATTACCTGGTCAAACCGTTTGCCGCGGATGTGCTGATTGAACAGGTAAGGCGCTTCCTGGCGTTATCGACACATATCCAGCCGGATGCGGTTGAATCTCCCGCCATGAGCCGGGTATATCGATTGGCGGCCAGGGTGGCCGAAACCGATGCCACCGTATTGATCTTGGGGGAATCCGGTACCGGTAAAGAGGTAATCGCCCGCCATCTGCATCAAATTTCCCCTCGCCGGCAAGGTCCTTTTGTAGCTATCAATTGCGCTGCCATTCCTGATCAAATGCTGGAAGCGGAATTGTTTGGCTTCGAAAAGGGGGCCTTTACCGGCGCCAGTCAGACCACGCCGGGTAAATTTGAAATGGCCCAGGGCGGTACATTGCTATTGGATGAAATCTCGGAGATGAATCCGGCGCTGCAGGCAAAATTGCTGCGGGTCATTCAGGAGCGGGAAGTCGAACGTTTGGGAGGGCGGAAAACCTATGGCTTGGATGTGCGTATTTTGGCCGCTTCCAATCGTAACTTGAAGGAGGAAGTGGCTGCGGGTAATTTCCGTGAGGATCTGTATTACCGGATCAATGTTTTTCCATTGACTTTGCCGCCCTTGCGGAAACGCCGGGAAGATATTCCGGCTTTGACAAAAGTGCTCATGGAACGTCACGGAAGAGGCAAAAATTTGCCGCAATTAACCGGACCGGCGGAAAAAAAATTGCTTGCCTATCATTGGCCAGGGAATGTCCGGGAATTGGAAAATGTTATCCAGCGGGCTTTGATTCTTTGTCGGGAAGGAAAAATCACGCCCGGCGATCTGCTGTTTGATGAGGAAGAATCCCAGCCGGCTTCGCCCCTGGAAATCGATGAAATATCCTCAAATCCCCCGGCCAGACTGGAAGAAGGAGTCCGCAGCGCGGAGGAAAAGATTATCTTGAAAACCCTCATGGAAGAAAATGGCAGCCGCCAATCGACTGCCAAGCGGTTAGGAATCAGCCCCCGGACGCTGCGTTACAAAATTGCCAAAATGCGCGAAGCCGGGATTGCCGTTCCCGGATGAACAACATTGGCGTAAAAAATGCTTATGAAATAGGCAGTCACAATTTTTTGACGGGGAATCAAAATGAGCCAAATGGATGTCAATGAAGTGCTCGCCCAAATGCGGGTATTGCAGGGCCAAGCTCAGAAAAAGCCCGGTGAAAGCGAGCCGACGACCGATTTTTCTGATTTACTCAAAAACTCCATTGAGACAGTCAATGAAACCCAGCAGCAGGCCGGCAATCTGGCCAAAGCTTTTGAGTCCGGTGAATCGGAAGCCAGCTTGGCGGAAGTGATGGTTTCCTTGCAAAAGGCCAGTGTCTCTTTCCAGGCAATGGTGCAAGTGCGCAATAAGTTGGTGGAAGCGTACAAAGACATCATGAATATGCAGATGTAGGCGTTGGCTGGAATCTTCCTTTCCCTGCAACAAACAAATTTTTTAGCGGCTTTAATCCATGGAATTGGCGGAAACACAAAATAATCCGGAAGCAGAATCCAATACCCAACTGGTGCCTGCCGACAATCAGGCATTGACGGAAGCAGCTTCGCAAGCAGAAGAGCAAGCGCCTGAAATTCAGGTGCTGACCGTGTGGCAGGAAATGTCCTGGGGAAAGCGGTTTGGGATCTTGACGGCATTGGCTTTTGTCCTGGCTTTAGGGGTTGCCGTCATGTTATGGGCCAATGCGCCTGAGTATAAGCCCCTATTTCTTGATTTGGGCGAGAGCCAGGCGGGTCAAGTGCTGGATGCGCTTGATAAGCTCAAGGCCGACTACAAAATCGATTCGCGCCGGGGCTCGATATTGGTGCCGGCGGATGAGGTCCATGAGCTGCGCTTACGTCTGGCCGCTCAAGGTCTGCCAAAGAAGGAAGAAAACGGCTATGAAATTCTTGACAAGGATGCCGGTTTTGGTACGAGCCGCACGATGGAAAAGGCCCGTTTTCAACGGGCACTGGAAGGGGAAATTGCTCGATCGGTGATGACCCTGGAGGGCGTCAAGGCCGCGCGGGTGCACCTGGCACAACCGAAGCAATCGGTATTCGTACGGCAACGCAAGCCACCCAGCGCTTCGGTATTGGTCCAGTTGAAGCCAGGGCACGAGCTTTCTCCGGGCCAAGTCAAGGCGATTGTCCATTTGGTGGCT
Source organism: Methylothermaceae bacterium (assembly GCA_026985035.1). Taxonomy (GTDB): domain Bacteria; phylum Pseudomonadota; class Gammaproteobacteria; order Methylococcales; family Methylothermaceae; genus Methylohalobius. The sequence goes on along the minus strand of JALSQY010000218.1, from coordinate 422 downwards.
TCCAGCGTTCCAAGGCTGGAACCGGAACGGGTGACAGTGGTGGATCAACTGGGACACCTGCTCAACTCGCCAGACAAGGAAAATGGCGATCAATCCCTGACAGATAAGCAATTTGAGTACAAGAAACGGGTAGAAGACAGTCTGGTTCAGCGGATTGAGGCGCTGTTAGGTCCCTTGACCGGCCCCGAGTCACTGCGGGCCCAGGTGTCCGCCGATATCGACTTTACCGCCGTCGAACGCACCGAAGAGCTCTATAATCCGGATTTGCCCGCGCTTCGCAGCGAACAACAAGAGGAAAGAAATGAAAGTCTTGAGCGCGCCCAAGGGGTGCCCGGTGCTTTGACCAACCAACCGCCAGCGGCGGGCAAGGCACCGGAAACCGCAATCAGTGACAGCGGCGAAGAGGGGGGGTCGTCCACCCA
>JALSQY010000217.1 GCA_026985035.1 Methylothermaceae bacterium | reverse complement strand
AGTCGCGAATACCACGCAACGTCACTCAATTTCCCTGGCCATTTTCGTCAGGATCATCATGCAGCCATGCGGGGATGTCTCGCTGACCATGCAAGACACGCCAGACGTCTATGTGATCATCACGCTCGATGTAGAAAACCAGGTAGGGAAAACGTTTCACTGGCCAACACCGGATGCCGGGTAGTTCGAGCTCCATGGCATAGCGTGGGGATCCACTCGCGGGGTGACGCGCAGTATCCCTAAATGCCTTTTCGACGGCATCGACGAAGCGCAACGCGACGCTTTCGCCACCCTCTTGGAGGTAATGTTCGATGCCCTCCAGGATGTCCTGGTCAGCCCGGCTCCGCCGGATGACAGGTTTGACGCTCACTTGGCAGCGTGGCGGCGGATGTGGTCGCGCAGACCTTCAAAGTAAGCAGCATCGGCTACCCCGCTGGGAGCGGAAGTCGCCCCGTCGAGCAGCAGGTTGCGTAGCTGAGTCTGCTTCTGGTCCTTGCGGATCAGTTCGCGCACATACTCGCTTATGGTGCCGTAACCGCGCTTGGCAACCTGCTCGTCGACGAAAGCCTTGAGCCCGTCGGGAAGGGAAATATTCATCGTACTCATAATTTATAATCCTAGACCTTTTGGCAAAAATTGGCAAGATTACCCCATCACGGGGCTTGACATATGAAAGGGAGGGCTCGATCATGTTTTGTAATCTTTTTTGTACTGGGGAAAGACAGGTATTACGGGCGCTCATTGCATTTGTTTTTTTGTCAATCATCAATAGTCTTGGCCACAAGGCAGGTTCTTGGTGATCCTGAAAAAAGATAAACATGAAAGGGTGAGTATCGTGGATGGTCAGTTGGTAAAGGTGGCCTGCGTTGGGGGCGGCGCCGGGAAAATGGAGGTTGAACGCTTAACACCGGGCGGCCTGCCGTTGTTGTTGTCCGGCTTTAAAGGGGTGGCTTGGGCGGCAGGCGCAGGATCTGGAGTCATAAAGGCATGGCTTATGCTACTTATCTCACTCACCCTGGGCATTTCCTCCCCCGTTTCCGCCTACCGCTTCATGGGCTATAAGTGGCCGCGGGCTGAGGCGACCTTCTATTACGATATCGTCGATACCAAAGGAAACGCTCGCTCTCTCAGCGGAACAAGCTGGAACGAGGCTTTCCGGGAAGCGATGGACCGCTGGACCAACCGCACCGGCTTTGTTTTCGACGCTATTGATGGTATCAGCCTGGACCCCTGCCAAGAGGATCAACGCAACACGGTCGCCTTTCGCCGCACCGATTGCGGCTTCGAGTTCGGCAGTACCACCCTGGCGGTCACTTACGGATTTTCCAGTCGTGGCACTCTGAGCGAAACTGATATCGTCTTCAACGGAAATGAATTGTGGGATGTATACGATGGCCCTTTGGGGCTTTTTTTCAATGATTTCACCCGGGTGGCGGTCCATGAACTGGGACATGCCATCGGTCTGGATCACGAGGACGATGTGACTTCCATCATGTCTTCCTTTGCTGGCGACCTCAGCTTTCCCCAGCATGATGATATTGAGGGGGTCCTGACTCTTTATGAAGGCGAGATCGATGCCCCCAATCCTTGCGATTCCGCCTCCGCCCCACTTCCTCTCAATATACGGCTTGAAAACCGTTTGACCGCATCCGATTGTCGCCGCGCGGAAATCATTGCCACCACACCAGGTCGCAACGACGCCAGTCTGGTGGATCTGTACGAATTGAACATGCCGGTCAGCGGACTGTTGGTCATCCGGATGCAATCGGAGGTTCTCGATTCTTATCTGGAAGTGCGTGATGAATCCGGTGAGACGATCATCGCCTATGATGACGACAGCGGTGCAGGAGTGAATGCCTTTTTGACCGTCCGGCTGGAAAAAGGCCGTTACCGGGTGGTCGCCAATACCGCCTTCTCCTGGGCTGAAGAAGGGGGTTACACCCTGGAAGCACTGCTCCGGTTCGAAGGGGAAGCGCCTGTCAAACTCAACGATGACAAATCCGTCACCATCGAGATGGTGGAGTATGGGGGGCGTTATTACCGCGCCACTCTGATCCCCTTCGCCCCCAGCACCGGGCCTAAAGGGATGTATTGGAGGCTGGGCAGTGCCACCCTGCGTTCCCCCCAGCCGGCTATCCCCATTCCCGGCGCGCTGGTCGCCCCCGATAGCCTGGATCTGATCTTCAATCCCATCCCTGCATTGGGAAGACGCTACGATGTCATTTTGCAAAGATATTACGACCCGGATTTTCCGCAAGCGTGGATTTGGCGACTGAAATCGGCCATTCCGCGTTCATGAGACAGTCTCCAACCTGAGGAATATCCGGGTTAATGATTCGGTGATGAGCTTCGAGTGGGCAGCGGCAATGGTCATCGAAGATGACCAAAAGGACTATGGCGAGCGTCGTTTCATAACCTATGGTCCCATTGGTAACTGTCTTCACTGCCTTGTTTTCCGCGTCGTGGTGAAACTAAATCACTAGTCCACCACTAAAAAGGCTTCACCGTCGCCAGAATAACAATGGCAAACAAAAACAATACTGGAATTTCATTGATCCAGCGGTAAAACACGTGGCTGTGGGTGTTGCGGTCGTGTTTGAAATCCAGCAGCCATTTCAGGCAGGCCAAGTGATATCCCACTAAAAGCACGAGCAAGAATAATTTCACATGCAGCCAGCCGCTTTCGCCATAGAGATTCCAGGCATAACTGCCCAGCATCCAAAAGCCGAAAAGAAAGGTCAAGAGCATTCCCGGGGTCATGATGCCGAAAAATAATTTCCTTTCCA
>JALSQY010000216.1 GCA_026985035.1 Methylothermaceae bacterium | reverse complement strand
TTAATGGCTTCACGCCGCCATTTTGAACAACCGGCGCGGCGCAACCCGACCATCATCGAGTACTTCGCCGACACCTAAAAAAAGTCCGTCACGATTATACAGGCGGACAAATCCTTGTGCTTGCAATTTCGGAATCAGCACCGGCTGACCCCGTAATACGTAAAATGTCATGTCCTCCGTCAAAGCCACTTCCGGCCAGGAAGACACGGCGCTATCCACAGTCTGTAAAAGGCTGCGGCGCTCCTCTAACGGCATGGCTTCGAGTTGCTCCATGGTTACCGCATCCTGGAGGTTAAAATCCCCCACTTGGGTACGGCGCAAATTTTCCACGTGACCCACCGTATCCAGGGCTTTGCCGATGTCTTCCGCCAAGGTGCGGATGAAGGTTCCCTTGGAGCATAGAGCATCTAACGTCAACCAATCTTGGCCCCAATCCAACAAATGCAATTCATAAACGGTGACCCGGCGGGGAGGACGATCTACTTCTATCCCTTGGCGAGCCAGCTCATAGAGCCTCTTGCCACCTTGTTTGAGGGCGGAATACATGGGAGGGATTTGCTCAATTTCACCTTTGAAGGATTCCAGAGCCTTCTCGATTTTTTCACGGGTTAATTCGGGCACTGGCAAGCGCTGGACGATCTCCCCTTCAGCATCGCCGGTCGCCGTAGCCACGCCCAATCGAATAGTAAACAAATAACGCTTGTCGCTGTTGAGAAGGAATGGAGATACTTTGGTGGCCTCCCCCAGACAGATAGGCAACAACCCCGTGGCCATGGGGTCCAAACTGCCGGTATGTCCCGCCTTGCGCGCTCCCAACAGGCGTTTGACTTTTTGCAATACTTGATTCGAAGTGAAACCTGGCGATTTGTCCAACAACACAATGCCGTGGATAGACTCTCTCCTTGGGCGCTTAGCTTTGTTCATCTGATTCATCGCTCTGCTTTTTAGCAATTTCATCCAGTAATTCAGTGATACGTTGGCCCCGCTCGATGGCGGTATCTTTGTAAAACCGCAGTTCAGGAATGGAGCGCAAACGCAATAGCCGCCCCAATTCCCGGCGCAAGAAAGGCGCTGCATGTTGAAGCGCCTCCAGGGAGGGAGCCAGTTGGTCCTCTTCCAATGTGCTCACATAGATTTTTGCCACCGCCAAATCACGGCTGACTTCCACATCGTTGACGGTGACCCAGCCCAGCCTGGGATCCTTCAATTCAGTGCGGATCAAGTTTGCCAGTTCCCGCTGCAATTGCGAGGCGACCCGCTGGGAGCGTTCGAATTCCTTGGTCATGGATCAAGCCTCGGCCGCCACTTCCACCCGCTCGAAGACCTCGATCAAATCCCCTTCCCGGACATCGTTGTAGTTTTTCACCCCGATGCCGCACTCCATGCCAGCCTTGACCTCCGCAACATCTTCCTTGAAACGGCGCAGGGATTCCAGCTGGCCTTCGTAGATCACGACGTTGTCCCGCAACACCCGGATGGGGAGATTGCGGCGCACGAATCCTTCTTTCACCATACAGCCGGCAATCTGGCCAAATTTCGGATGGCGGAAAACCTGCCGCACCTCGGCCACCCCGACGATGCGTTCTTTCATCTCCGGCGCCAACATGCCTTTGATGGACTTTTTGACATCGTCAATTACATCGTAAATGACACTGTAATAACGGATCTCAATGCCCTTTTCCTCGGCCAGCTTGCGCGCCCCGGCGTCGGCACGGACATTGAAGCCGATAATCACGGCATTGGAAGCCAACGCCAGGTTGACGTCGCCTTCGTTGATACCACCAACCCCGCCGGACACAACTTGAACCCGGACTTTATCGGTGGAGAGTTTGGTCACCGCTTCACGGATCGCCTCCAAACTGCCCTGAACATCGGCCTTGACCACCAAGTTGAGATCTACTACCTCGCCTTCTTCCATTTTCTGGAACACTTCGTCCAACTTGGCTGCCTGTTGCGCCGCCAGCTTCTTGGAGCGGGCTTTTTCAGCACGCAGATCAGCGATTTCCTTGGCGATCTTTTCGTCCTTGACAGCAATGAGGTCGTCCCCCGCCTGAGGCACGCCTGAAAGCCCCAGGATTTCCACCGGTGTGGAAGGTCCCGCTTGCTTCAATTGACGGCCGTGTTCATCGAACATGGCGCGAACCCGGCCATATTGCTCGCCACATAGCACTGCATCGCCTTTCTTCAAGGTCCCGGCCTGGATCAACACATCCGCCACCGGCCCCCTGCCCCGGTCCAGACGGGATTCGATAACCACGCCCCGGGCACTGCCTTTGGTAGGTGCCTTCAGCTCCAGCAATTCCGACTGCAATAGAATGGCTTCCAACAGCTCATCCACGCCCTGGCCAGTCTTGGCCGAGACGTTGACGAACTGGGTATCGCCGCCCCATTCTTCGGGAATCACTTCCAAAGAAGACAGTTCCTGTTTCACCCGGTCGGGATCGGCTTCGGGCTTGTCTATTTTGTTGATGGCCACCACCAGCGGCACGCCAGCGGCGCGGGCATGCTCGATGGCTTCCTTGGTCTGAGGCATGACCCCGTCGTCGGCAGCCACCACCAGAATAACAATGTCAGTCACCTTGGCTCCCCGGGCACGCATGGCGGTAAAGGCAGCATGGCCGGGGGTATCTAGGAAAGTAATCTTTCCCTGTTCGGTCTTGACCTGGTAAGCACCGATATGCTGGGTGATGCCACCGGCCTCCTTGGCCGCCACCCGGGTCCGGCGGATATAATCCAGCAAGGAGGTCTTGCCATGATCCACGTGGCCCATGATAGTGACCACCGGTGGCCGGGGTTTTTCATCGGACAATGGCACGGTCGCCTGTTCCAAAAGGGCTGCTTCCATGTCCTCGGCGCTTTGCAGCTTCACTTTGTGACCCAGCTCCTCGACGACAATGGCAGCGGTTTCCTGATCCAGGGTTTGATTGATGGTTGCCATGATGCCCAGTTGCATGAGCTGCTTGATCACTTCCGAAGCCTTGACCGCCATCCGCTGCGCCAATTCCGAAACGGTAATCGCTTCTGGAATCACCACTTCGCGAACCATTGGCGTGGTAGGCCGGCTGACTTCCGCCTTAGCCTTCTTTTTCTTGCGTGCCTTGGCCGCCAGCAATTTGTCCGAAGCTTCCAGTTTTTTACGGGCTGGCCTTTCCTTTTTCTTTTCTTCACGCTTGACTTTGGCTTTTTCCGGCTTTTTCTCGGCTTCTACCGAAGGAAGCGCCTCTGGCTCTGGTTTGGCTGCCGCTTCAACGGCTCTTTCGAGAGTAGCCGGGGCTTGTTCTTCTTTCCGAGGCGCTTCTGCTTCCATTTGAGCAGCCTTGGCCTCTTGTGCGAGCCGCGCTTCTTCGGCCTTGCGTTTTTCTTCTTCCTCACGCTGTTTGCGCTCCGCCTCCAATTTGGCAGCTTCTTCCTCCTGGCGGCGTTGTTCCTCTTCTTGTTGCCTTCGGGCTTCTTCCAATGCTTCTTGCTGGCGGCGTTGCTCTTCTAGCGCTTGCCGGGCACGTTCGGCTTCTTGCTGCTCGGGGGTCAAGCCAGAGATTTCACTGCGTTTGACATAGGTCCGGCGCTTGCGGACCTCGACGCTCACGGTCTTGGTTCCGCGGCCAGGCACCCGGCCTTGTTTGAGTTCCTTGATTTCTTTCCGTTTCAAGGTGACCCGCTTGGGTTCGGCAGTTTCCTTTTGTTCTTTTTTGCCATGGCTCTGACGGAGAAAAGATAAGAGCTGGACTTTCTCTTCGTCACTCAAAACATCATCGGCATCATTTTTATTCAAACCCGCATTACTCAACTGATTGAGCAGCCGGTCCAAGGGAATGCCCACCGTATCCGCCAATTGTCTTACTGTCACTTCACTCATAACCTTTTCCTCTTCTTACTCACCCGCCTGACTTTCCGCAAACCACGGCTCACGCGCCTTCATTATTAATTGGGCGGCGCGATCCTTGTCCAAATTGTCAGCGATGTCCATCAATTCATCCACCGACATTTCCGCCAGATCTTCCATGGTACGAATCCCCGCGGCAGCCAATTTATAGGCCAATTCCTTATCCATACCCTCCATTTCCAGAAGTTCTTTCGCCGGCCCTTGCAGTTCGGCCTGTTCTTCGCTGGCAATGGCTTTGATCAAAAGCGCGTCCCTGGCTCGGCGGCGAAGTTCTTCCACCAATTCTTCGTCAAAAGCCTCGATCTCTAATAACTCTTTAGCCGGCACGTAGGCCAATTCTTCCAGCGAGGCGAAACCTTCCTGCACCAACGTTTCCGCCAAGTCCTCGTCAATATCCAACTGCGTCATGAACATCTGTTTAATGGTTTCCGACTCGCCCTGGCGTTTTTCTTCCAATTCGGAAACAGACATGACGTTCAATTCCCACCCGGTCAATTGACTGGCCAGGCGTACATTCTGGCCGCCGCGGCCAATGGCCTGGGAAAGGTTTTCGTCCGCCACCGCAATATCCATGCTGTGATTGTCTTCGTCCATGACAATGGAAACAATATCCGCCGGCGCCATGGCGTTAATGACAAACTGGGCATCATTTTCATCCCAGAGCACGATGTCGACCCGTTCGCCGTTGAGTTCATTGGTCACCGCCTGCACTCTTGAACCGCGCATGCCGATACATGCACCAATGGGGTCTAGCCTTGGGTCATTGCTCTTGACGGCGATTTTCGCCCGGCTGCCAGGTTCCCGGGCGGCGCCTTTGATTTCAATGACGCCTTCGCCGATTTCCGGCACTTCCAACTTGAATAATTCAATCAACAATTCCGGAGCGGTGCGGCTGACAATCAACTGAGGGCCACGGCTGTCTTCACGGACTTCCTTCAAATAGCCACGCACCCTGTCACCGATGCGGAAGGATTCGTTAGGAATAGTTTCTTCCCGGGGAATCAATGCCTCGGCGTTGCCGCCCAGGTCCAGAAACACATTGCCCCGTTCAACCCGCTTGACAACGCCTGTGACCAATTGACCAATGCGGTCTTTGTAGGCCTGTACTACCTTGCGCCTTTCGGCTTCCCTGACTTTCTGGATGATGACCTGTTTTGCGGTTTGGGCTGCGATCCGGCCGAAAGCAATGGACTCCATGGGTTGTTCCACATAGCCACCAATTTCGGCATTGGGATCGATTTTGCGGGCTTCTTCCAAAGTGATTTCTTTCTCTGGGTCTTCCAATGCCTCGGGTTCCACCACTTTCCAGCGCCGGAAGGTCTTGTACTCGCCGGTTTGCCGGTCGATATCCACTCTCACGTCAATCCGGTTGTCGTGCTTTCTTGCCGTTGCCGTGGCCAAAGCGGTTTCCAGTGCCTGGAAAATAATCTCTTTGTCGATGTCTTTTTCATTGGAAACTACTTCGACAACCCTTAGGATTTCTTTGTTTGTCATCACCTTTCACCCTTTCAAAATTCTATTGTAATCAGGCACCAGCCGGGCTTTTTCAATCCATTCGAAGGGAATGTCAACCGTATCGCCTTCATGAGTGATTATCGTAACGTGATTATCGTGAATGGCTTTGATCGTACCTTTAAATCGCTTCCGGCCCGCCATGGATTGCAGCAATGTCACGCGCACCGGCTGACCAATGAAACGTTCGAAATGTTCCAGCGTAAATAAAGGCCGGTCAATGCCTGGAGAGGATACTTCTAACACATAATTTCCAGGGATGGGATCTTCCACATCCAACAGAGCGCTTACTTGCCCGCTCACCAACTCACAGTCATCTACGGTAACGCCGTCGTCGATATCTATGTAAATACGGAGCACCCGCCTTTGCCTGGCATCGGCAGTCCATTCGATACCGACCAATTCATAACCAAGACCGGTAACTACTGGCTCCAACAATTGTTTTAACTGCTGCGATACTTTACTCATAATTCGGTAGATGCAAATATTCCGCCCACAAAAAATGGGCCCGCGGCCCATCTTGTTATCGTCTTGCATCCTGCAAAGACATTCTTTAAGTGAATGTCTTGATAATAAAAAACCCCGAGGCGGGGCTAATTGGTTGCGGGGGCAGGATTTGAACCTGCGACCTTCGGGTTATGAGCCCGACGAGCTACCGGACTGCTCCACCCCGCGATTGATCTGTAAGATTATACCGATCTTCTTCCGGTATCTCAATAATTCTTTTCAACCCCGTGAACTGAAGCCATGGATTAGTCGATCAGAGTGGAAGAAAGTTCAACAGGATAGCAGTAAAAATACCCGCCAGCACATCATCGAGCATTATGCCCAACCCGCCTTTGACTTTCTGTTCGCACCAGCGAATGGGCCAAGGCTTGAGAATGTCGAAAAATCGGAATAACAGAAATCCAACCACAAGATACTGCCATGTAAGGGGAGATCCCAGCATGGCAATCCAAAACCCCACGATTTCATCCCAGACAATGCCCGGATGATCATCGCAATCCAATTCTTCGCTGAGCCGGCTGCAAATATAGACGCCAAAAACAAATCCCAGAACAATGGCCGCCAGATACAAGGAAGGGCTGGCAGACTTTAACCCCCAATACAATGGGACCGCCACCAGAGTGCCCAAGGTACCGGGCGCACGGCTGGATTTCCCCGCCCCAAAACCGGAAGCCAGCCAATAGTCTAAACGCGAGCCTTTGAAAATGAACGGTTTCGTACTCATGAAAAGTGTTGATATCCCGCAGGTAACAGAACTGTCACCTCTCCCCCTTTATCCAGGCGCAGTCCCGATTGTTGTTCTATTGTTCCTATACGATGCCATGCCACCCCGGCATTTTGCAAGCACGCACCAAGCATTGGCTCTTTTTCCGATGGAACCGTAAAGCACAGCTCATAGTCATCTCCGGCACTCAAAGGCATTAGCCAATCCCCTGTTTCAGCGATGTAGCGTTGGACACTGTCAGTCAAAGGCAAGTGGCTCCAATCAATCCTCGCACCTACGCCGCTGGCGTCCAAAATATGATGCAGGTCGGCGGCCAAGCCATCGGAAATGTCAATACAGGCATGGGCCAATCCCCGCAGCGCCATACCCAGCAGAACACGTGGCTCTGGCCGCAACAATCGTTCTACCGCCTCTGGATCGGACCAGCCGACCTCTTTCTGGAGAATTTTCAGACCCAAGCCGGCGCTGCCCAAGGTGCCACTGACATAAATCCCATCTCCTGGCTTGGCGGCTGATCTCCGCAGGGCAAGCTGCTCCTCTACAAATCCCAATGCTTGCAGGGTAATTGCCAAAGGACCACGGGTAGTATCCCCTCCTGCCAAATCCACGTTGAATTGTTCCGCGAGAGAGAAAAACCCCTCGGCAAAACATTGCAACCACCTTTCCTCGACTTCAGGCAAGGTCAATGCCAAAAATGCCCACCCAGGCTGAGCGCCCATGGCGGCAAGATCGCTCAAATTAACGGCCAATGCTTTATAACCCAGGTCTTGCGGGTCCAGACCGGGTAAAAAATGCACATTTTCCACCAGCGTGTCCATGGTGGCGACAATGGCGTCTCCCTTGGGAGGAGATAAAAGCGCGCCATCGTCCCCGATGCCGACCAAGGTGTCATCGCCTCTGGGACGGCGGGTAAAAAAACGATGAATAAGGGAAAATTCGTCCAAAAAATTAGAACGATTGCTCTGGTTTAATGCCTTTGACTTCCGCTGGCCTCACTTTGCACGCCAGTTTGTCAAGGACGCCGTTGACATATTTGTAACTCTGCTGGGTGGCACCGAAACGTTTGGCCAGATTAATAGCCTCGTTGAGCACCACCCGGTAAGGCACTTCCCAATGATATAAAAGCTCATAAGCACCCAGTCGCAAGATAGCCCTTTCAATGGGATCGATCTGCGTTACCGGACGGTCGGTGAATTCCCCAAGCGCTGCATCGATCTCACGGCAGTGACCGGTCACGCCTCTGAGCAAGAGGGAAAAATACTCCGGCAATACTGCTTGCGTTTCTTCCGATTGAAGAAACTGGCGTTCGATATCCAAAGGCGATTGGCCAGTCATTTGCCATTGATAAAGGGCTTGCAAAACGCTGCGCCGGGCGGCGCTGCGGGAGGGTTTTGCTTTTCTTTTCTCTGCCTTCATGATTTTTTGACTTGCCGCAACAAATCCACCATTTCAATCGCCGTCATGGCGGCATCGAAGCCTTTGTTCCCTGCCTTGGTTCCCGCCCGTTCGATGGCTTGTTCGATGGTGTCGGTGGTCAACACGCCAAAGGCCACAGGAATTTTGTATTGCATGGTCACCGATGAAATGCCCTTGACACATTCTCCCGCCACATAATCGAAATGAGGGGTGGCCCCGCGGATCACAACGCCCAAAGCGATGATGGCATCGACGCCGCCTTGCCCGGCAACCGCATCGATCACCAAAGGCAACTCGAAAGCACCGGGCGCTTTCAGTATTTGAATGTGGGCAGGCTCCGCGCCATGGCGGACCAGCCCATCTACCGCCCCTTGCACCAATTGTTCGACAATAAAGCCATTAAAGCGGGCAGCGACAATAGCAAAGCGCATTCCCGAGGCCTGCAAGGTACCTGCCACCGTTTTTATTCCAGTCATATTGGGTCAAATCTCCACATAATCGACAACTTCCAGATCATAGCCAGGCAGCCCCTTGAATTTCTTCGGCGCTCCCAGCACCTTCAATTTATGCACCCCGAGGTCGGCGAGAATCTGCGCGCCGGTGCCCGTGGCACGCCAATCTTCCGGCGATTCTTCTGAAGAGGTTTCAATGCCGTTATCCTGCAATTGATAGCGGTGGATTTTTTCCACCAAGGACCTGCTATCTTCTTCCTTGCGAATGACCACCAACACGCCCCGCCCTTCCTCGGCGATTTTACGCATGGCTGCCCGGATGGTAATGCCAGGTTCACGGGTGGATGCCAACAAATCGGTCAAAAGACTGCGGGCATGGACCCGCACCAAGACTGGATCATTCCCCTCCACTTCCCCCATTACCAGTGCCAAGTGCAGTTTATTATCCACTTTGTCCTGGAAGGCAATCAACCGGAAATCTCCGTACTCGGTCGGAAATTGGCACTCACTGACTCTTTCCACGGTTTGTTCGGTCTGCATCCTAAAGCGGATCAAATCCGCGATGGTGCCAATTTTGAGCCCATATTCCCGGGCAAATCGCTCTAGTTCCCCGCGTCGGGCCATGGTGCCATCCTGGTTGAGAATTTCCACAATCACCGCCGCCGGTTCCAGGCCGGCCAAACGGGCAAGGTCACAGCCGGCTTCGGTATGCCCGGCGCGGCTCAATACCCCTCCGGGGTGTGCCATTAATGGGAAAATATGGCCCGGTTGGACCAGATCCTCTGGTTTAGCCCCCGGCGCCACTGCCGCTTGAATGGTGCGGGCCCGGTCGGCGGCAGAAATGCCCGTGGTAATGCCTTTGGCGGCATCGATGGAAACGGTGAAATTGGTTGAATGGGGAGTTTGATTCTCATTTACCATCAAGGGCAGACGCAGCTGTTTGCAACGATCGCGAGTCAATGTCAGACAGATCAATCCACGGGCATGGTGGGCCATGAAGTTAATATCCTCGGGCCGGGTAAAGCTGGCCGCCAGAATCAAATCCCCTTCGTTCTCCCGGGATTCATCATCCATAATCACCACCATCTTTCCCTGACGAAGGTCGCCGATGATTTCTTCTATGGTATTCATGTATTATTAGTCCCGGTAAATCCGCTGCGATTCAATAACTCCCGGGTGACTCCATTTCCGGATTGATTACTTGCCAGTAGCCTTTCCAGATAGCGGGCGATCAGGTCCACTTCCAGATTCACCTGACTACCGGCATGGGTATCACCGAGCGTGGTTTCAGCCAGGGTATGGGGAATAATATTGACCTCGAAAGCCGGCCCTTCGACCCGGTTCACTGTCAAACTGATGCCGTCCACGCATATCGAGCCTTTGCTGGCGATATATCTAGCCAAGTCTTTGGGGGCTTCAATCCGGAACCTTGTAGAACGGGCATCTTCCCAACGCCGGATAACTGTGCCAATGCCGTCCACATGGCCGCTGACGATATGCCCACCGAAACGGGTGGTCGGCGTCATGGCCAATTCCAGGTTGACGAAAGCACCCCGCCTAAGGTTACCCAGCGTCGTCAAACTCAAAGTCTCTCTGGAAACATCAGCGCTAAAGGTTTGCTGATTTATGGCAATGGCGGTCAAGCACACACCGCTGACGGCAATACTGTCGCCGGGCTTGACTTGCTGCAAGGGCAATTTGCCCGCAGCGACAGTCAAGCGCACATCTCCTCCCTGAGGAGACAAGGCTTCAATCTTGCCTACTGCTTGAATAATTCCGGTAAACATTTTTTAACTTTTAGTTATGAAGAAACGAATTTTCAGATCCGGGCCGACTGTGCGAGCATCAATGATGGACAGATCAATACTATCAGCCATGGACTCTATGCCCGGCAAATGAAATAAACCTTTGGCGCTGTCACCCAATAATTTAGGTGCCAGATATATTACCCATTCATCTACTAATCCCTGATCCAGGAGGGCGCCATTTAAACGGGAACCGGCTTCAATCCATACTTCGTTGATTTGCCTGTCACCCAAAGTATTCATCAATTGCGACAGATCTACCCTGCCATCTCCATGCTCGGGCAAGATCAACACCTTCGCGCCGTGCTGTTCCAGTGCCCGTCGTTTTTTCCCGTCGTCAGTGGCCGTGGCAACCCAGGTTTCACCCGGAAGCTGTAACATTCGCGCATTCAAGGGCATACGCAATTTGGAGTCCACGACTACCCTGACAGGTTGAATGACTTCCTTCTCTGTCTCCAACCGTGCTGTCAGGGCTGGATCATCGGCCAAAACCGTATCGATGCCAGTGACAATGGCGGAACTTCGCGCCCTGAGTCGATGCACATCCCGGCGTGAGGATTGCGAAGTAATCCAGCGGCTCTCTCCAGAAGCCAAAGCCGTTCTCCCGTCCAGACTGGCAGCCAATTTTGATGTCACCCAGGGACGGCCGCCACGCATCCTTTGACAAAAGCCCCGGTTGAGCTCTTCGGCTTCGCTGGACAAAATGCCGCTGGCCGTTTCAATCCCTGCCGCCTGTAATTTTTGCAAGCCTTTGCCCGCCACCTGGGGATTGGGATCAATCATCGCCGCTATCACCCGCTTCACGCCGGCTTTAATCAATGCCTCCGTGCAAGGTGGAGTGCGCCCGTGATGACAACAAGGTTCCAGGGTAACATAACAATCCGCGCCGCGCGCCTTGGTGCCTGCCGCTTTTAATGCGGCAATTTCAGCATGGGGGCCACCGGCTCTTTGGTGCCATCCCTCACTTACGATTCGCCCTTCTTTGACCAAGACGCACCCTACCCTGGGGTTGGGATCAGTAGTAAACAGACCGCGCTCCGCCAACCTCAGGGCATGCGCCATCCATCGATAATCGTCAGGCTGGATCATGAAAGACTAAGTGGAAGGCTCGCTTTCCAGGCCTTCAATGACTTCCCTGAATTCGCTCACATCCTCAAAACTGCGATAAACCGAAGCAAAACGCACATAGGCAACCCGATCGAGAGTCTTTAACTCATCCATCACCATCTCTCCTATGATTCGCGCCGGGACTTCCCGGTCACCACGGCGCATTAACGTTTCCTTGATCTTTTGCACACACGCATCAATCCGTTCGCTTTCCACAGGGCGCTTTTCCAATGCCCGCTGCAGTCCACATCGCAGTTTACTCTCGTCAAATGCTTCCCGCCGGTTATCCCTTTTGATGACTCGCGGCAGGGTTAATTCCGCGCTTTCGTAGGTTGTAAAACGCTCCTTGCATGCGCCACACTCACGCCGCCGCCTGACCTTGCCATCGGGCGTCAGACGGCTATCGATCACTCTGGTGTCGGGCGCATTACAAAACGGGCAGTGCATAGTAATTTGATTCCTTCCTATTCAATGGCCATAGACTGGAAAGCGGCGGCAAAGTTTAAGAATTTCATCTTTGATCTCGAAAATAGTTTCTTCGTCATCGACATTGCTCATGACATCGCACATCCAATGGGCCAACTGCTGACATTCCTTGACGCCAAAACCCCGGGTCGTCGCAGCCGGCGTGCCCACCCGGATACCGCTGGTCACAAAGGGAGATTGGGGATCGTTGGGAACGGTATTCTTGTTGACGGTAATATTGGCCCTGCCCAACGCTTCTTCCGCTTGTTTGCCGGTAATGCCCTTGTCAATCAAATCCACCAAGAACAAATGGTTGTCCGTACCGCCGGAAACAATGTGGAAATCACGTTCGATGAAAGTTTGCGCCATGGCCCTAGCGTTTTCTATCACTTGTACCTGGTAATCCCGGAATTCGGGACTTTGGGCTTCCCGGAAGGATACCGCCTTGGCGGCAATCACGTGCATCAAAGGACCGCCCTGGGTACCAGGAAAGACCATGGAATTGAGCTTTTTCTCCAAATCCGGATTGGATTTGGCCAAAATCAATCCGCCACGGGGACCGCGGAGCGTTTTGTGGGTTGTGGTAGTAGTCACATCGGCAATGGGTACTGGATTGGGATAAACACCAGCGGCCACCAAACCCGCCACATGGGCCATGTCCACTACCAGCAGGGCACCGATGGCATCGGCAATCTCCCGGAACCGCTGCCAATCCACCACCCGGGAATAGGCGGAAAACCCGGCGATAATCATCTTGGGCTTATGTTCTTTCGCCAGCGCTTCCACCTGACTATAATCGATTTCCCCGGATTCTGGATTGATGCCATATTGGACCGCGTTGAACAGCTTGCCGGAAAAATTCACCTTAGCGCCGTGGGTCAAGTGGCCGCCATGGGCCAGGCTCATCCCCATAATGGTATCGCCAGGCTTAAGTAACGCCAGATAAACCGCCGCATTGGCCTGGGAACCGGAGTGGGGCTGGACATTGGCATAACCGGCATCGAACAAG